>CALRHQ010000012.1 GCA_943359415.1 Candidatus Peribacteria bacterium | reverse complement strand
TTGCCTGTGTTCCTCCGGATACAAAATATATTTCTGCATTTGAATTTTGAATTTTTTCTCTTATTAATTCTTTTGCTTGTTTTGAGTATTCGTCATCGCCATAGCCCTCTTGTTGGTCGAAATTTGTTTTCGTTAATGTGTCTAAAATATTTGGATGACAGCCTTCACTATAATCATTCTTGAAACTGTACATTTATTTATAACTTTAAATAATAAAATTTTTCTTTCTTTTATTTCTCCTTTCCCTCATCCACAACCTCTGCCTCTACTACATCATCACCACCTTTTTTGCCTTTCTTTTTGTCGCCTTTTTTGTAGACTTTTACGTCGTCGTCTGAGCTTTCTGCGTTGTCGGTTTCACCTTCTGCTTCGTTAGCCTCGCCATTTGG
Organism: Candidatus Peribacteria bacterium; assembly: GCA_943359415.1. Taxonomy (GTDB): domain Bacteria; phylum Patescibacteriota; class Gracilibacteria; order UBA1369; family LOWO2-01-FULL-3; genus UM-FILTER-38-24. The sequence continues at coordinate 17,077 of CALRHQ010000012.1, read as the reverse complement.
TTCGCTTCCTTCTGCGCCTGCAGGGGCTCCGCTGGCTTGGGCGTTTTTGTATAGTTCTGCGCCGATTTTTTGGATCTCTTGGCTCAAATCTTCGTAAGGTGTTTTGATTTCTTCGACAGTTGCGTCTTTGTTTTCCAAAACTTTTTTCAAAGTTTCGATCTTTTCTTTGATCGGTTTTGTAAGTTCGTCTGAGACCTTATCTCCGGCGTCTTTGATGGCTTTTTCGGATTGGATTATCAGGCTTTCGGCTTGGTTTTTCATCTCGATCATTTCTTTCTTTTTCTTGTCTTCTTCTGCGTATTTTTCGGCTTCTTTTCTTCTTTGTTCGACCTCTTCTTTGCTCATGTTTGAGCTTCCGGCGATCGTGATGTGTTGTGTTTTATTTGTGGCTTTGTCGGCGGCTTTTACATTTAAAATTCCATTTGAATCGATGTCGAATGAAACCTCAACTTGTGGCATTCCGCGTGGAGCTGGGGGGATTCCGTCTAGTGTGAATTTCCCTAGTGATTTGTTGTCAATGGCCATCGGACGTTCACCCTGAACAACGTGAATTTCTACAGATGTCTGATTGTCGGCGGCTGTTGAGAAAACTTGTGATTTTGATGTAGGGATCGCTGAATTTCTTTCAATCAAAATTGTGTTTACGCCACCAAGTGTTTCGATTCCAAGTGAAAGGGGAGTAACGTCGACCAACAAAATGTCTTTTACGTTGGAGTCTCCTTGCAAAATTCCTCCTTGAATAGCCGCACCAAGTGCAACTACTTCATCTGGATTTGATCCTCTGCTAGGCTCTTTTCCGAAGATTGATTTTACTTTTTCTTGGATAGCCGGCATACGTGTCATACCTCCAACAAGGATGATTTCGTCGATGTCGCTTTCGAAAATCTTCGCATCTGCCATAGCTTTTCTGCATGGTTCTTCTGTCAATTCGATCAAGTCCATGACCAAATCTTCAAGTTTTGAACGAGTTAATTTTGCTTCAAAGTTTTTTGGACCGTCTTTGTCGACAGTAATATACGGAAGTGAAATTGTAGTTTCGTGCAAAGATGATAGCTCGATTTTTGCCTTTTCTGCTGACTCTTTGATTCTTTGCATAGCCAATTTATCTTTTGAAATGTCTGCACCGTGTTGTTTTTTGTATTCATCTACAAGCCATTGTGCGACTCTTGCATCTAAATCATCTCCTCCGAGTTGTGTGTTTCCGTTTGTGGATTTTACTTGAAAAACGCCTTCTCCAAGCTCCAAAATAGAGATGTCGAAAGTTCCTCCACCAAAGTCGTAAACCGCGACTTTCTTTTCACCTCCTTTTTTATCAACTCCGTATGCAAGTGCTGCGGCAGTCGGTTCATTTATAATTCTTTTTACATCAAGTCCGGCGATTTTTCCTGCGTCTTTTGTGGCTTGTCTTTGAGAATCGTTGAAGTATGCAGGAACGGTGATAACGGCTTCTGTAACTTCATATCCAAGATATGCTTCTGCGTCCGCTTTTAGTTTTTGAAGGACCATTGCAGAAATTTCAGCAGGTTGTCTTTGTTTTCCATCTAGGATGATTTCGACTTCACCGTCTCCACCTTTTACTGTTTTGTATGAAACTCTTTTTATGTCTGTTGTTGATTCGCTGTATTGGCGACCGATGAAACGTTTTGCTGAGTAAATTGTGTTGTCCGGATTTGTGACTGATTGGTTTTTTGCTGAGATTCCAACGCGTCTTTCGCCGTCTTTGATCGCAACAATTGATGGAGTTGTACGTCCACCTTCAGAGTTTGGAATGACGATTGCTTCGCCTCCTTCCATTACTGCAACGCAAGAATTTGTTGTTCCTAAGTCGATACCTATTATCTTTGACATGTTTTAATTGGTTAATTTCTCATTAGCACTCGTAATTATAGAGTGCTAAAAAAGAATGGTCAAGAGAAATTTTATTGACGAATGATTTGTATATAACTATTATCCATTTCCTGATTGAACAAAGCGGGATAATATAAACTTTTTTATATGACAAATGGTGCTCCGGTTTTAGGGGATGGTAGTGGTGTGGAAGAAGTTGGTGTTCCGAAGGATATAAAGGAAGCGTTTGACCAGGCTGGAGTTCGTTATGCTACTGATTCTTTGCTGGATGATGGTGCTAATAGAGTTGAGGTTGGGTGTACTTGTAATGTGAAATCGACTGCTGATGTTGCGAAAATCGTTGAAATCGCAAGAAGGATGGATTATGGGGTTATGCCTATTGGGTCTTTGACAAGCGCGGTAAGTGCCTTCAAGTCTGCGGCTACGCATGGGCTTAAAGGATGGGTTGGAATCAAAATAGATAGTGCCGGACAACCTGAAGAGCTTGAAAAAGTTGAAATTGATGGAAATGTTTATGAAGCTATCACTATTTTAAAAGGACAAGGACGAATTTTGAAAAGCAAGACGGCAGGTGTTGCAAATAGAGTTCAAGTTTGGGGTGGCACTATACCTGATGAAATAAATGAAGAATTGGTGAAGTATCTTGGCCGAGGGCATAGCGTTTATCTTGATCTTACTACTCGTGATTCTGCTCGTATTGCTGCGGTTGTTGCGACCGGAGGACAAGGGCCTGTGCGTGCTGATGCGAGTTTTAATTTGCATGGATTGATTGTGATAGATGGCGATGGAAAAATGCATCATTTGGAAGGAGATGAAGCGAGAAAACAAGTTGGACTTGGTGGTCTTGCAGGTGCGATTACCGAAGTTGATATGGAAGTTGTTCACGAACAACCTTATGAATTCGGTCTTTTTATTCCTTTTGATGGAAGCCTTGAAAATGGTTTGACGGAGGCTTTTCCTGCTTTTATGGCTGCAATTGGAAAATTCACAGAATCTGAAAAAAATAATGTTGCAGGTGCTACAGGTAATGGAATTTTGCGGGGGAAACATGATAAAAATTTGCATGTAAAAGGATTTGAAATTGTTACAAGAAAAGGAATTCATGCGACTTTTGATATGATGAAAGAAGGTGCGGCTGGAAGGGGAGAGGTCGGTACAATGAACCAATTTATGAGAGATAGAAAGTGTGAAACAGGGCTTATGATAAATGGGCGCACTACTATGTCGAAAGCGAAATTGCAAGAATATTTTATGCGTTTGTATGAAGATGATGCTGCTGGAAAAGGAGAATTTGTGGATTCTTTGAAAGATTTTGTTGGTACAGGTTTTTTGCCTAAGGATGAAGATGGAAATATTGATGGTGTTCTTTCGTTTGATGATGGAGCAATAGATGATTTTAGAAAAGCGAGGGAAGGTGTGGCTGTTGCAGCAAGAGAATCTAAAAAAGAAGGACCTACAAAATCTACTGATTTGAATCTGAAGGTTGCAGTTGATGATCCAAAGCAGGCGCAAATTGCTTATCAAAAAATTTGGGCTATTTATCATTCTTATATTCAAGATGCTGATGTGCGTGATGCGCAGATTTATATTTATGGGCATGCTCATCCAGGTGATGTTAATCAAATAAGTGGTGGTGGTGTTGATGCGCATATTCGTGTGACGTTTCCTTTGAATGAGCAGGATCACCAAAGTAAGGCTGCGGAAAATATGGCATTTTTGGAAAGCAATGTTGCTAAAATGTATGAAGCCTTGATTGCGCTTGATGGACAGTTTGGGATCAAGGTTGCTGCTGGAGAAAAAGGAAGTGTTTCTTCACCTGAATACGCGAGGGCTTTGGAAGGGAATGATCCTGAAAAGGCGGCTGGGATTTTTGATTATATGGAGAAATATGGCGGTAATACTTTTTCTGCAAGAAATGATAAATTTAAACTTCATGCACGTCCTACGAGAATGCCTGAAGGACTTTTGAATTATTTTTCTATTGATCCTAATGTGAAAATGGATGCGAGTTTGATCGATAAATTTTCAAAATCTATTACGCTTTGGTGTCAAAATTCTCATAGAAGTCCTGAAGGTGTAAATGTTTTCACTGAGGTTCTAGGGCTTTTACGTGATTATCTGAAACTGGATTTTAATGATAGGATTTTTTATGCGGAGACTCCGGAAAAGGCTTTGCATATAGCTCTTGCGAGTCTTACTGATTATAAAAATGGAGGGAAGGTTGCGGATTTGAGAAATTCTGATTTTGATTTTGCAAATTTGAGTGGAGTTTCCACTGTTGTTTTGTCTGATCCGACAGATTTGGATGATGAAAGATTTTCCGGAATGAAAAAAGTTTTGTGTTTGGAGGATGCGGAGGCTATTTCACCGGAAGAAAGGAAAAAAGCTGATGTTGTTGTTTATAGTGCTCAGTCTTTTGGTACCGGTGGTGAGATGGGAATTATTGTGACTTCAATGAATACTGTAAAACATGCTGAAAAACTTAAAGCGAACGGAAACAATATAGGATATGTTCACTCAATTGTTGATTTGAATAAAATGCCTCATTCTACTATTGAAACTCCAAAAATGCAGGTTATTGCGGAATTAGGGATTTCATTGGCGGAAAAAAGTGGTCAAATTCATAATGTTTCTCCTGAAGTCGATGCTGGAAAACTTAAAAATCAAGAAGCATTTGTTACGTTTAATCCTGGTCCTTCTCAGATACATCCTGATATTATAAACAACGCTGTGGCCATAAATGCCAATGCTGAATTTTTGAATGATGCTGCTCCTGAAAATAGAATTGCTAAGGCTGAAGCTGTGAAAGCAAAGCTTCGTGAATTTTTGCAAATTCCAAATGATTATGAAATCTTTTTTGGAGGTTCTGCTACTCAGGCTATGGAACAGATTGTTGCAAGTTTAGGGTTGGATCATTCTATTGTTCTAAGTATGGGAGCTTTTGGAGATAGGCAACATTCCGTTGTTTCCAGGTCTTCAAAGGCCGGTGCAAAAACTCGTAAGATACAAATGAGATGGGGAACAGGGCCAAATAGCAGAATGGATACTGTTGTTGGAGAGGTTAAAAGTAATCAACCAAGATCGCTTCGAGATTCAAATTGTGGATTTTTTATGACAGGACATGAGACTTCAACTGGTGTACAGGCTGATGTTTCCGCTCTTTCCAAGAGGCTTGATGCTAGTATTTATAAAATTGTTGATGGAACCTCTGAGGCTGGGGCTGTGCAGAGAACTTTTGAAGATATGGATGTTTATTTTGGATCTTTCCAAAAGTTTTTTGGAGTACCTTCGGGTATTGGATTTATGGTTGTTTCTCCACGTGCAATGAAGAGGGCAAATGAATATCACAGTGAACGAAAATCTAAAAATGTTGCTAAAAACTCTGTTGTAGCGACTGAATCTCCACAATATCGTACTTTCGTGAAAATGCTTGAAGAAGCTGCTGCTGGTAAATTTCATAATTTGAGAGGTATTTTACAAGTTGAAAAAGCGCTTGATGATTTTATTTTAAGAGGTGGAATAGAACATGTTTCATTTGAAACAAAACAAAGAATCCGTCTTTTGTCTGCAGCTCTTTTATCTGATTATGAACCTGAAAATGGAAATCGTGCAGTGGCTTCTTCCGGCGAAGGCAAACATCTTGCTTATGCTGTTCATGATCCAAGGGATCGTTCGGATGTGCTTCTTCATGCAACAGCTATGGATAGAGATCAGGGAGCGATAAGGCATGATGCTACAGGAGTTGCTGAGCTTGGAGGAGGATATGGTCCTTATAGTAAGGAGACACTTCGTCTTTATGCTTCACCAAATATTCCGTTGGGCGTTGTTAACAGGGTAGCTTCGAGGATTGCAGCAATAATAGAAAGGGCTGATTACGTTAATCCAAACAGGCCTCTTGTTAGTAGAAAACAAGGATAAAGTGGTTGGAGAGGAATTTGATTTAGCTTTTATAAACGTCTTTTCTGTGCGCTATTTTTAGGATCACGAGGATTATTATTTTTCCATTTTTGTCTATCCTGAAAATTATTCGAAAGCTTCCCACTCTGAATCTGTAAGTGTCTATTTTGCAATTTGTGAGTTTTTTTGCGAATTTCATAGGATTTTTGGTTCCTATGTAGTAATTAATTTTCTGTGTAATTTTGGTTGCTTCAAACTCGCCTATTTTTTCAAGGTCTAATTCTGCTGACTTTGTGTAATACTCCCTATAATCCATATTTTTTCATTATGGTTTCGTGATCTACAAATTTGCCTTCTTTGTACTCTTGCCATGCGTCTTCAAGTTGTTGTTCGAAGGTTTTTTTCTGAATGAATGGCTTGAAAGATAGTGTGTCGTCTTTTATTTCGACGACATAATAATTTGTGTTAAATTTATCTCTCCAGCTTTTTGGTAATGTGATTTGTCCGCGGCTTGTGGCCTGCAATATTTTATCCATTTGATTTAAAATAAGAAATTCTGTAATCATGATAATAAGAAAATAAGAAATATGCAAGATTGAAAGAAATGTTTCGTGATTGTTTTAACATATCGACATTAAATTTTTATTAAAAAATCTTAAAATATTAAGATTATGATTTGACGAAATAAGGCTATTATTCTTTACTCAAGGCTATTATTCTTTACTCTCCGTTTCCTACTTTTACTTTGGCATGTCTTAGGACTTTGTCGCCAAGTGTATAGCCGGCATCTAATTCTTCGATCACGATGTCTTTTTCTCCTTTGTCTTGGGCTAGTGCTTCATGGAAGTCAGGATTGAATTTTTGACCGAGTGCTTCGATTTTTTTGACCCCAAAATCTTGAAGTAATTTTTCAAGTTGGTTTATTGACATTCCGATTCCTTGAAGCCATTTTGTTGTTTCTTCATTCACGTCTTTTGGCGCATGTGTCTGTGCTCTTTTGAAGTTGTCAAAAATCGGTAAAAGATTTTTTATCAATTCAAGATTTGCAAAAATTGCCCATGATTTTTTTTCTTCCTCAACTCTTCTTTTGTAATTTTGAAAATCTGCCATAGTGCGTTTTGCAGTTTCCGTCATTTGAGAAAGTTCGTTGTTTGCCTGAGTAAATTCGTCAGAAGTTACTGGTGTTGCATCTTCTTCATTTGAAATTGCTTCGTCGAGTTTTTCGGCCTGTGCTTGGGCTTCTTCGAGTTTCTTTTTCAAATCAATTTTCTTGTTTTGGTCGTCTTTTTTGTCGGACATTTTTATTTAAAATTATTGTTCTAAAAGTTTTTTGATTTCTTCTAAAATTACGATATTGAAAGCGTAATTCATGCGTTTTGGGCCGAGGATTCCCATGAATCCATGAAATCCGTTTTTGTGATATTTCGTGACAATGATGCTGCAAGATTGTGCTTGTGGAATTATATTTTCGTCTCCGATGAATACTTTTATTTCATCTGAAACATCCAAATTTGCTAGAGTTTTTACGAATTTATCGCTTCTTTCTAGGATCTCGAAAACTTCGCTGGCGCTTACAGGATTGTTTGCAAATTCCGGTTGAAGGAAGGCGTTGCTCATTCCAAGAAAAAATGTTCGTGGATTGTCAGGAGTTGTTGAAAAACTTACTTGATTTGTGGCTCTGGAAAGCACTGAAACTGCGTCGTGAAGATTTTCTCTTACTTTTTCTGCGGCGTATTTCCCTTGGATAAGTGCAAGTGTTTTTAGGGCTTCCTTTCGAGCTTTATCGTAGTCGGCCATTTCGTCTACAAAAAGTCTGTAGGCTTTATCTGTCGGCACTCTTCCCGCGGATGTGTGTGGTTGTGAAATATATCCTTCATTTTCGAGCTCCATCATGTCGTTTCTGATGGTCGCAGGGGATACGTGAAATTTGTAGCTTATCAAAATAGTGTTCGATCCAACCGGTTCAGCAGTCTGGATAAAATGATTTATAATGGCTTGGAGTACTTGTTTTTTTCGGTCTTCCGACATAGTTTAATGTTAGCAGTTGCGATTATACAGTGCTAAAAAAGTTTGTTCAAGTACTGAAACAATTATTCTCCCAGTTCTGTAAGTAAATCTTCTAAATCTTTATTTTCCCAGCCATGATATTCCTGTTCTCTGATTGCATTGCTTGGCTGTGCCCCTAGACAATATCTGACTGTGTTGATTGCGTTGAGGTATGAATTAGTAAGACGTGGACCGGCTGAACCAGCTATTGTTTTTTCGAAATATGAATATTTAGCTGGTTTACTCTCCGCTTGTTGTAGTGATTTAAGGCTTGCGACTACTTGTTCAAACTCCGGTGGTCTTTGTCTTGGTCCTTCTGATGGTGGCATGATTTTTTATGTTAAAATAGGAGGCCTATTATCTTGTGAGGTCATTTAAAAGTCAAGAGAGTGTTATTTTTGAGAGTTGTTATTTTTCTCCCATGAATTTCACCAAATCCACGACTCTGTTGCTGTAGCCCCATTCGTTGTCGTACCATGAGTAGACTTTGACCAAGTTTTTTTCGATTACCTGTGTGGAAAGCGAGTCGACGATTGATGAAAGAGGATTGCCTTTGAAATCTATTGAAACTAGTGGAAGTTCTGTGTAGCCGAGGATGTCTTTCATTGATGTTTCTGAGGCTTTTTTGAGGGCGGCGTTTACTTCTTCTACAGTTGTTTCTTTTTTCAGTTCGCAAACTAGGTCGACTATAGAAACTGTTGGAGTTGGAACACGGATCGAGATTCCGTTTAGTTTTCCTTCAAGTTCAGGTATCACCAAGCCGATTGCTTTTGCGGCACCGGTTGTCGTAGGGATCATTGATTGGCCTGCAGAACGTGCTCTCCTCAAATCTTTGTGTGGTAAATCAAGGATTCTTTGATCGTTTGTGTATGAATGGATTGTTGTCATTGAGCCCTTTACTATGCCGAAAGTGTCATTTAAAACTTTTACTATAGGAGCTAAACAATTTGTCGTACAAGATGCATTTGAAACGATATTGTGTTTTTTTGAATCGTAGATGTTTTCGTTTACGCCTAGTACGATTGTGAGGTCCATATCTTCACCTGGAGCTGTCACGATTACTTTTTTTGCACCTGCTTTTATGTGTTTTTCTGAGCCGTCTTTCTTTGTGAATGCGCCTGTGGATTCTATTACTAAATCAATGCCGAGGTCTTTCCATGGCAATTTTTCCGGATCCATTTCTTTAAAAATTTTCACTTTTTGTCCGTCTACAATCATTTCTGATTCTGTTGCAGAGATTTCTTGTTTTGCTATTCCGTAATTTGAATCATATTTGAGTAGGTGAGCGAGAGTTTTTGTGTCGCCCAGGTCGTTTATTGCTACTACTTCAAAATATTTTTTTTCAGAGTTTATGTGGAAAATTTGGCGCCCGATTCTTCCAAATCCGTTTATTGCAACTTTTAACATTTTTTGATGGGTTAATTTTTTCTTATAAATTATATTGGTTTTATACTTATTTTGAATCCAAATTGGCTTGACGTGTTGTGTTGTACCGTGTCATAGTTTTGTCTTATATTTAATTCTTTTATATGGGAATGGATTTGGGCAGGTTTGGCGGTAGTATTCCTGGTCTTGGTATTGGTCTTACCTCTCAGGTTCCGCCCAATATTACTACGCGAATGCCTTGTGATAGATGGTTTATGAAGCTTCGTGATGGATCTGCTGATTTGTCTGAAGGTGTGGATTGGACTAAAGAAATGATTGATGCTGTTGCACAAGGTCAGGCGGATAATCCTGAGGCTAGAGTTGTTTTGAGTGAATTGCATGATAAATTTTTGCGTGTTGGGGCTATTTCAGCACCTGTGATTGGAGATGGATTTGGTGCTTATTATGGAGCATCGGCGGCTAAGGTTATAAGACAAGGGGATCCACTTTATACAGAAAAACATGATGATAGTGATGAAAATTGGGGGGATCGCATTTCTAAATCTGGTGTAGACGTTGGAATGGTTCAGGAGTTGATGATAGGTGGATGTGATCCTAAGGATGTTCCTCTTGCGGCTTTACGAAGCGGTTTTTATTTGGATGCTAACGATAGTCGTGATTGGATAAAGAGGGCTTTTGAAGATCTTAAAGCCGGAAAAGTGTCGCTGGAAGAGGTGAGGGCGGCTTTGCGTGATGGTTGTCTAAATGAGATTGGTCGTGCTCATGATTTTCGAGATTCAGGTAGAAAATATAAAGATGATGCGCCGGTTGAGTATTTGGAGGCATTACGCAGGGATCTTGATGATGGGAAAGCCGTGCGAATGTATACTAAATTTCTTAAATGGCCGTTTGGGGTAAATGTTCCTGCGTTATTGCAGAGGCTTCCTCTTCCTGCATTTAATTTGGATACTCCAGGGTCTAAAATTCCTGGCATAAAGGGAGCGCAATAGCTTTAGATTCATGATAAATTGTTAAATGATGGACATTGACCCAATAAAAATTGGAAAGATTTTGGCTTCTGGAGGTGTGATTTTGCATCCTACTGAAACTTGCTATGGTTTGGCGTGTGATGCTTTTGACGAAAATGCCTTGAAGAAAATTTATGAAATCAAAGGAAGGGATGCAAATAAGCCACTTGCTATCTTGGTGTCTGATATTGAAATGGCGAAGGAATATGGAGTTTTTGGTGATGTTGCTCTGGATTTGGCGAGTAGATTTTGGCCTGGTGCGCTTTCTATAGTTGTTCTGAGGACTGAAAAGTTGCCTTCATTTTTGAATGTTGGTGAAAAATTTGTGTCTATGAGGGTTTCATCTGATAAATTCTCAACTGAGTTGGTAAAGGCTTTTGGGAAGCCAATTATCACGACTAGTGCGAATTTGGCAGGGGCAGATAATATGTACGAGGTTGATATGAAGAAATTTGAAGTGGAAGTTTCCGGCGGCCTCATGGCAAAAGATTTGATTGATTTTGTTGTTGATGGTGGAAAGATTCCTTTAAATAAGCCTTCTACTATTGTGAAGGTTGATGAAGAGGCGGTTACTATTTTGAGGCAGGGGGATGTTGTCGTGGATTAAAACAACCAATGTATAAATATAAACACGGATTTTGCTCCGAGTGTTATTATGGCTGCCGGAATTGCTGTGCCGATTGTTATTAGCGCAAGGCTTTTGAAGTATTCTATTCCAAAGATGAAGGACAGAATTGCGCCTCCTGTTACGCCGCTTCCAGGAAGTGGTGATGCTACAAATATTGGAATGAAGATTGCGCCATATTTGTTTATTCTTTCTCCATGATTTGTTCGAGTTTCTTCAAAAATTTTGGTGAAGTATTTGTTTAAAAACTGAGATTTCCTCATTCCAAATCTTGATGCCGGTCCAAGTAAAGCCAATACGACTGCGCACATTGTTGTACTTCCTGCGACTGAAAACATTGCTGAGCTTAAGCCTGTAAGTCCCAGTTGCATACCTAAAGGAATCGACAGTTTTATGTCGGCAAATGGCGTCATTGCGGCAAAAAATACTATAATTTCCGGAGGAAGAGACATGTATTTTTGAAAATAATTTGGTTTGTTACTTTATCTTATCTTTTTTGTTTACTTATTTTAAAGAGATTTTTTGAAAAAACTTTTATGATCAAAAAAGTTACGCAATAGATTAGAGTTTGTTCAATATTATTTTACATGGCGATGTTTTGGCTTGCTGCCGCTTGGTTTGGTGTGTTTTGAAGGCTTGTTGTTCAGTTTTGTTGAACCGTTTGGCTATGTTTTGTTGACGGCCTGCGTGATTTCTCCTATTATCATTCAAGAAGTGGAGTGTAAAAAAGTTATACACTCGTTGTGCACAAGTTTTGAACAAGAGGTTTGTATAGCACATTGAAAATTCCTTTATATGAAGCCAAAATTCAGCCATGTATCTGTGTTAAAAAGTGATGTCGAAAAGCTACTCGATCTGAAGAAAGGTGAAATTGTTGTAGATACGACGCTTGGACTTGGTGGACATGCGATGATGCTACTCAAAAATGTTGGAAAAACCGGCAAACTTGTAGCATTTGAACAAGATGAAAGGAATTTGAAAGAGGCGAAGAAGAGGATTAGCGAGTTTTTGAAAGGTGAAACTAAAAATGTTTTCTACGTTAGCGACAATTTTCGTTACTTGAAAAAAAGGATTACCGAAATTGGAATAAAAAAAATCGATGCGATTTTGTTTGATTTGGGCTTGAGCTCGCCTCACATAGACGACTCAACCAGGGGATTTTCTTTCCTAAATGATGGACCTCTCGATATGAGATTTGATGAGAGGAATCCGCTTACTGCTGAGATTGTGGTAAACGAATGGAAGGAAGAAGACCTTGTGAAAATCTTCTATGAATATGGAGAAGAAAAATTTGCCCGAAAAATCGCAAGAGAGATTTGTTCTCATAGAAAAACTGAAAGATTCACTTCTACACTTGAGTTGGCGACTTTCATTGAAGTCACAATGTGTGGGGGAGTTGGAAAGAAGTGGAGAGAAAGAATACATCCAGCAACCAGAGTTTTTCAGGCGCTCAGAATATGTGTGAATGATGAGCTTAAGGCTTTGTCTGACGCGCTGGATCAGGCGGCGGAAATGTTAAACATTGGTGGTCGAATCGCGGTGATTTCATATCATTCGCTTGAAGATCGCATTGTGAAGCAATTCTTTAAAAAATTAGAACAGCCTGAAGTGAGTATGCAAGAATCGATTTACAGAAACCATGGTGATCCAATTTTTGAACCAATTACACGAAAACCGGTAGTCCCGACTGATGAAGAAATAGAACAAAATAGGCGAAGTAGAAGCGCAAAACTGCGAGTCTACAAAAAGGTGAGAGAGCTTCCTCAAAGCTAACTTACGAAAAATATAAATTCCTAAAAAATGTCACAACTTATCCTCTCAAGAGGCACACCATATCGATCAGGCATGAAAAACCTTTTAAATAAATTTTTCCCAAATGTTGAATTCGGGTCATTTTTCCTGATGTTTTCATTGATCTCGTTTGTGGCTTTGGTTACGATTATTACGCTTATTTTCTCTACAAGACAGGTTACAAAAGGATATGTTTTGAACTCTCTTGAAGATACTCATCAGGTTTTAATCAAAGATGGTGAACAAATGGATATGAGACTTTCAGATTCACGTTCGCTAAGACATATACAAGATCTTCCTCATGTCTCAAAGATGAGAAATCCTAAGACTGTGGTTTATTTGAGCGGGGAGACGTCGATTGCGAGTAGGTAGGGGGTGGTGCAATGGATGGAATGAATCTTTGCCGTATTGACTGAATTAAGATTTGACATGTGATTCATCAGTGCAGACACTTTTTTGTTTCGTCTGTTTTTGGCTTTTGGATGCTGAAAATGCGGGTTGTAAAACGACGGAGGTTTTTATGAATATCTTTCCATAATATAGATTATGGCGAAATCGATTGTTCCAATTAGTAACGTATAGAAAGTTTTTTCTATTATTAAATTTATTATTAATAGAATGCTTAATGAAATTAATAATGTGTATAATAGGTCAGATCTTCGTATCGCTTGTTCAACGATTGGACTTCTTTGTAATGTTTTAAGTTTTGCTGGATCAATTTCTTTTAATGTCGATATTTCTCCTTTATTGAGTTTAAATGAATAGTCAAATAATGAGATAGGGATTAAATTCATTAGGAAAATAATAGTCCATTTTAGAGTTTCTGTTTCTTGGATAAATGTTTCTCCAAAAGTTGCGACAATGAGGATTGCCGCTATAAGGCTTGTACAAGTGATGATCACTTGGGTTCTTGCAAGCATTAGTTGACGCAATGTTTCAAAGTGTATCTTGGTTTGTTCTAATTTTGCTTGTTGTTCTTGGGATAAGGAATTCATGAAATAGGGAGAAGGAGCATTAGTATGTTTGTATATAGTTTACTATACTTGTGAGGTCTGTTATCCAAAATAAATGAATTAATCTTACAAGTATGTATAAACCGATAAATCCGATTATTAATAGCAATAAGATATTGAAAATCCTTCTTACTAAGGGAGCTATGTTTTTTTCTGTCCATGGGAGTGCGTATTTTGGGATTAAGTAAAGTATTATTATTGCTAGCACTGCTATTATCTCTATAACTAGTATATAACTTACAGTTGTTTTTATTGTTTCCATTTTTTTATTGTTATTGCTTGTAGTATATGCAAATATCTTGATTTTGTCATTAGCATCCCGATTTTAGAAAAATTTTAAGAAAATTTAACAATTTTTTAATGTCGATGTAGTATTACAGTAATAAAAACCCGAAAAGTAAAAAAATATTTATAAATTAGAACGATGGCAAAAATAACTTACGACGACAAAATCAATGCGTTAAATATAAAGCTTAAGGAAGGCAAAGTTTCCGATAGCGATGTTCAGAAAAATTGCGTGATAGATTATGATAAAAATGGAGAGGTCCTGAATATAGAAGTTCTTGATGTAAACATCGAAGAAAAACTCCTTCGTGATAAATTGCAGAGGTAAAAATTCGTTTTAAAATCCTCACTTTTATGCTAAAGTGCTCGTAAGTTTTAGGGCATTTAATTTTTACAAATATATGGACAAATCTTTAAGTTTTTTTCAGAATTTGCATTATTCGGCTGGAGAACTGTCGCACGTGAAGGAATTTGTGCGCGAAAGTGGGAAGACCATCATTCTTCCTTATGATCAATTTATTGAACACGATAATCGGCATATTGATCCAAATCCTGACGCTGGAAATCCGGATTATATCATCAAACTTGCTATGGATAGTGGATGTAATGCTGTGGTTTTTCACTATGGTGTTGCGAAAAGATATTGGACAAAATATGCGGGTCAAATCCCTCTTATTTTAAAAGTGAATGGAAAAACTTCGATTCCTTCTCAAGATAATGCGCTTTCTGTGCATACTTCTTTTGTTGATGATGCTGAGAAACTTGGGGCGAGTGCAGTTGGCTATACGATGTTTTATGGATCTCCGAGGCAAGATGAGGATTTGCCACAATTGGCAAATGTCCGAAGAGAATGTGAAAGGTCTGAGCTTCCTTTGATTGTTTGGGCTTATCCCAGAGGAAGCGCGATTGAGGCGAAAGGTGGGAAAGAGAGCAGTTATGCTATCGAATCTGCTGTTAGAATGTCCATGGAAATGGGAGCGACAATCATCAAAGCGAATTTGCCGGTAGCGCCAAGTGCTGACTTTTTTGAGAATTCAAATATTCCTGAATATTATAGAAAACTTGAGAAAAAACTTTGTGAACTTTCTCCAAAAGAACAAAAATGGGAACGCGCAAAACGTGTTGTTGAGGCCGCGCAAGGAGTGCCTGTACTTTTTTCAGGAGGATCTGAAATTGGTGATGATGATTTGATTGAAAATGCAAATGCTTGTATCGATGCCGGTACTTTTGGATTTATTTTTGGAAGAAATGTTTGGAAGAGACCAAAAAATGAAGCTGTAAAAATGATCGATAAATTTCAAAAACTACTTGATGAAAGCGCAAAATAACTATTAAAAATATGCCTATTAAAATTGCTATCAATGGATATGGAAGAATCGGAAGAGATCTTCATAGGCAGCTTCTTGGCCGTGACGATATGGAAATTGTTGCGATAAATTCGAGGTCTGATGCGAAATCGCATGCGTATCTTTTGAAGTATGATTCTTTGTATGGGATTCTTGATGCTGATATAAAAGTTGATGGAAATGACTTGGTTGTGAATGGTAAAAAAACTTATGTTTATCAAATAAAAGATCCGCTTGAAGCTCCTTGGAAAAAACATGACATAGATATTGTTATTGAAGCTACAGGAAATTTTACAACGATGGTTGATGCTGAAAAACATCTCAAGGCAGGTGCGAAAAAAGTGCTTATTACTGCGCCTTGCAAGGAAAAGGAAATTCCGAATATTGTTATCGGAGTAAATGAAAAAGATTATAATCCTGCTGATTTTAAAGTCATTTCAAATGCTTCATGTACGACAAATTGTCTCGCACCTGTTTTGAAAGTTTTGAATGATGAATTTGGTGTGAATTATTCTTTAGTTACGACTATTCATGCGATTACTTTTACGCAGAACTTGCTGGATAATTCAAATCCTGAAGATTTCAGAAGATCTCGTTCTGCAACGGAATCTTTTATTCCTACAACAACTGGAGCGATGAAAGCGATTTCAAGAGTGATTCCGGAGCTTGAAGGAAAGGTCGATGGAATGGCTTTCCGAGTACCTGTTCCAACTGTTTCTTGTATTGATTTGGTAGCGGAACTTGGTAAAAATGTGACAGCGCAGGAAGTAAATGACATGTTTAAAAAATATGAAACTGGAAAGATGAAAGGAATTTTGGGGACTACAGATGAAGAAGTTGTTTCGGTGGATTTCAGAAAAGATAGCAGGTCTTCGATAGTTGATTTGCTTAGTACTAAGGTTCTTATGGGTAACAAAATCAAGGTTATTTCGTGGTATGATAATGAATGGGGGTATGTTTCAAGGATCAAAGATTTGATAAGTTGGTTTAAATAATGGCTAGTCTAGGCAGATTTTAAAGATAGGGCTTGATGAATGAAATTAATTCAAAACGAGAGAGGATTGAGGAATTGGTTCGTGAGGTGAAAGATGGCAGTCATGATGCATTTTCTGAACTTTACGATATTTTTATTGATTCTATTTATCGATATGTTTTTTATAGAGTAAAAAATGAAGACGCAGAGGATTTGACTGAGACTGTTTTTTTGAAAGTTTGGGAAAATATAAGGAGTTATAAAGAAAAAAAAGATGTGTATTTTTCATCGTGGATTTTTAGGATCGCTCATAATGTTGTCATAGATTATTACAGAGCTTCGAAAGATAAAATGGTATCAGAGATTGATATCTCAATTCCTGATATGGACAGGGAACACAATCCTTTGAGGAAAACTGAAAAACATTTGGATCAAGAGATTTTGCGGAATGCGTTGAATAGGCTTAAGAAAGGGTATCAGGACATTTTGATTTATAAATTTATCAATGATTTGTCGAATGCTGAAATTGCGGAGGTTTTGGGCCAAAGCGAGGGAAGTATTAGAATTATTCAGTTCCGTGCGCTAAAGGCGCTAAAACAAGAATTTGAACAAATGGGAGTTAAGTACGAGATTTAGTAACAAATGCAATTTTAATCCGTTTGAATGGTTAGTATGGAAACAGAAAAACAAACAGACAGGGTGGAGAAGATTTTTGCTGCGGTTGCGGTGCCTTCCTTAGATGCTCGCGTGAAAGCTCGACTCAAGGATCGTCTTTTCATGCGCCTTGACTACCCACTAGTGGAAAGTCTAAGGGAGGCAGCCTCAAACACGCACGTTAGTCCATACGATGCGGCTAGAAT
>CALRHQ010000011.1 GCA_943359415.1 Candidatus Peribacteria bacterium | reverse complement strand
GAAGATGATGACCGCCAAGTGATGTCCATTGAGGCACAGCTTTTTGAACTGCGAGAATTGGCGCGTAAAGAAAATCTTGAAATTCTTGAGGAATTTCAGGAGTCGAAAAGCGCAAAGACACCGGGGCGCGAGGTGTTCGGCGAAATGTTCGCGAAAATTGAAAAGTTAGATGGTATCGGCATATTGGCGTGGCATCCCGACCGCCTCGCGCGTAACAGTATTGACGGTGGACGAGTAATTTACGCCGTAGACACTCGCAAGGTTGTGTCTTTGCGCTTTCCGACATTTTGGTTTGAACCAACCCCGCAAGGGCTCTTTATGTTGCAAGTGGCGTTTGGACAATCTAAATATTATTCAGACAATTTGAGCGAAAATATCAAGCGCGGCGTCCGCCAAAAATTGCGACGAGGCGAATGGTTGAATTTAGCTCCCTTTGGCTACACCAATAATCCGAAGGTGAGAAATATTGAGCCTCATCCGACCAATGCTCGTGTGGTTACTTTAGCGTTTCAAGAATACGCCAAAGGGTCGCACACTTTTATTTCGCTCGCGCAATTTTTGGCAGACTTGGGCGTGGTTACTCGAAATGGAACGCCACTTGCCAAAGTTTCCATCAAACGACTTTTGACACATCGTGCATATCTCGGCTTCGTCAAACATGGTGACGAATGGTTTGATGGAAACTTTGAGCCAATTGTAACTCCCGCATTGTTTGAAGCCGTGCAGAAAGTATTGCAAACGAAAGAACGGCCGCGCAAAAGGAAAATCAAGCATGATTTTCCTTTCACTGGACTTTTTCGATGCGCCGAGTGTGGCAGTATGATTTCCGCGCAGTGGGCAACGGGAAAATCTGGCGGTCGCTATCGGTATTATCGGTGCTCGAAAAAGCGCGGCCACTGTTCGCAAGCGTATTTGCAAGAAAGCGAACTTACGAGGCAAATCTGTGCACGGCTTCAAACAATCTCGCTTTGCGATCGCTATACCGACTGGATGTTGGACAAAGTGAAAATGTGGGAGCGCGAGGAAATTGGAGCGTCGCAAAGCGAGGTTCAAAATCTTTCCAATGGAATCAAAGCGAACGAGGAGCGCATGGAAAAACTACTCTCGGCGTATCTTGATGGTGATGTGCCAAAAGAGGTCTATCTCAAACGAAAAGATGTCCTCATGCGCTCTCTCGCCGCTTTGAAGGAACAAACGAAAGATTTTGAACGCGGGAGAAACAATTGGGTCGAACCCTTGCGGGAATGGATTTTAGATACGAAACAAGCCAATTTTTTGTCCTCCTCGTCTGATTTGTACCAAATCAAGTCGTTCGTCCAAAAAATCGGAACGAACCCGCTGGTTCGTGACAAATCCGCCCATTTCGCCATACCCGTCCCGTCCCAATTCGTCGCGAAGCGACGGGCTCTTTTGCCCACTCCCGCGCCTTCGGCGCGGGCTTCTTCCCACCTTTCGGATTCGGAAGTTTCTTTCTGCGGAGATGTCGGGAATCGAACCCGTATCGACCAATTCGTAGTTGGTCAATGCGAACCTGCCATCCCCACCCCAAAATGCATATTTGTTATATCAGGTCGATATTAAATTTTCGTTAAAAAAAATTAATATTTTCCTAAATTATCTTTTTGTATTTATGGTTGCTATTTTTCGCGTTTTGTTGTTTAATTTAACAGTCTTAAATCAAGATTATGAGAGGAATTATACTAGCAGGAGGGACTGGAAGCAGGCTTTATCCGCTTACTAGAGTCACAAATAAGCATTTGCTACCGGTTTATAACAAGCCGATGATTTTTTATCCGCTTTATGCTTTGAAAAGTGCCGGAATAACGAATGTGCTTATAGTCTCAGGAAAAGGCCATAGCGGCAGTTTTCTTGAACTTCTAGGTTCAGGTGCCAATGTTGGCATGAAAATCTCGTACGAGGTTCAGGAAGAGGCAGGAGGCATCGCCCAGGCGCTAAGTCTTGCTGAAGATTTCGCTAATAATGAAAAAGTCGTTGTAATCCTTGGTGATAATATTTTCGAGGATGATATTAAATCAGCCGTAGATGAATTCAAAGCTACACCAAGAGGTGCGAGGGTTTTCCTTAAAGAAGTGAAAAATCCACAGGCTTACGGAGTTGCGGATATTCAAGGAGAAAATATTAAAAACATTATAGAGAAGCCAAAAAATCCACCTTCAAGTCTTGCCGTGACAGGATGTTACATGTACGATCCACAGGTTTTCGACATAATTAAAGGACTAAAGCCTTCACATAGAGGTGAGCTCGAGATTACAGATGTAAATAATTTTTATATTGAACAAGGCACTTTGAAATATTCAGTTTTGGATGGATTTTGGGGTGATGGCGGAGAATCTTTTGACAGCCTTATGGAAGCTGGAAGACTGATACAAAATAGCCATTTAGCGCATGTAGACGAGCATCTTTGCGTAAATGAAAATGAAAAAGCTGAAAATCAGAATTCTAAAATTGACCGTGGCCATCAATCGATTAAAGATCTTTTTACTTCTTCGGAAGTTTCTGTAGATAAAGTGCAATAAATTCTTCTATCTTTCTGAAAGAGTTTTGTTTCAAGTGTTGAAGTTTTTGTTTTGTTTCTTCCGGTCCTGCTGTTTTTTTGTAAAAATTTTTTAGTGTTTCAAATGAAACATTTTGCATTTCCAAAAGATTTTCTTTTGCCCCCATATAATCCATCAAATTCCGGACTTTTTCGGAGTAATTTATGGCCACAAATGGCGTGTGTGCCTGCATTGCCGTGATTATTGAATGAAGACGCATACATATAGCAAAATTTGCATTTTTGAATAGTCTGATAACTTCCTGCGTAGACTGCGGCGAGAGGTTTTCTATTGAATCATCCCCTATCATTTTTTTTATTTCATCGTGCAAAATTTCGTCATTGTCGACTGGACCAGTTTGAAAATTCACAAATTTTACATTCATTTTTTCCTCTTCTTTAAGCCACCTTACAAATCTTGCGATTTGAATTTTAAAACTTTGAGACAAATCTTTCATTTGTCTTAGAGCAATTATTACGTCTTTTGATGGCATTTGATTCTCGGCCTTGTTTTCCCTAGCAAAAGCCAAATCCGGCACTACGACTATTTTTTTTGTTACACCGATTTCTCTTAAATTTTCTTTTGATTTTTCATCGCGAACACTTATCAAATCTGATTTGTTGAAAAGATTTTTTACGAATTTTTGAACGTATTTATTTTTGATTTTTCCGACACTTTGTCCGAGCATCAAAACAGGTTTTTTATTTTGATATGCATACATTGCTTGAAGGCCCCATATAATATTTGCATATTGGCTTAGGGATCCGAAAAGTCCGCCGCCTCCGAGTATAAAATAATCGCAGTTTTTTACCTTTTCTTTCGTATTTTTATTCCCGCCAAAAATCCATTTTATCCCACTTTTGATTCCTGCAGGAAATTTTTCATTTCCTTTAAGTACGCAAATATCAGCAGAATTATCAGCTTTTTTTAGCATTTCTAGCAAACCTTCTAGAATCATTTCATCTCCTAGATTTTGCGCTCCATAATTCCCGACTATAACGTACTTCATGGCTCTGTGATTAGATTCCAATTATAACTCATTCTGTGAATCTCGCAAGGACCATGCCTGCCGATTAGCGTTCTATGTTCACGTGTTCCGTATCCTGCGTGTTTTTCGAAACGATAAAATGGAAACTCTTTTGCGTAATATTCCATCAATTTATCTCGAAATACTTTTGCAATAACAGAAGCTGCTGCGATGCATTTTACCTTTGTGTCACCTTTGATGATTGTTTTGTATGGAATGTTTAAAGTTTGTTTGTCTCGACCATCTATCAGAACCATATCCGGTTTTTTCTCCAAATGATCGATACACATTTGATTTGCCAATCTGATTGCATTTGCGATATTTATTTTGTCGATTGTTTTATGAGAAACTATTGCAATCGAATAGTCTAAAGCATTTTTCATTATAATAGGAAAAAGTGCTTCCCTCTGGGCTTTTGTGAGCTGTTTAGAATCTTTCAATCCCGGAATTTTCGCATTTTCTTTCAAAATAACAGCAGCTGAAATAACTGGCCCAGCCAATGGACCTCTTCCGACTTCGTCTATTCCTGCGATAAAAGAAAAACCTTCGGTGCGAAGAGTCGATTCAATAGCGATAAATCTTGTTTTCATAGAGTTGAGATCGCAAATATATCCTTAAAAATCTGCTTCATTATTCATTTTCCGTCATAGCAAAAGAGAACGCAATGATTTTTCAGGATACATTTGCGATCTCTTCCTAATTTAAATCTATTTTTCCTCTTTTGGAGTCACTTCAGTTTCACCTGGAGCTACTTCTTCTGAAGCAGTATCCTTTTCTGCTGGTGTTGCTGCAACAACTTCATTTTCTACAGCTTCTACTGGGGCTTCTGCTTCTGTGATTACTTCTTCTGGAATAACGTTTTCTACCATAGCCACTTCTTCCGGAGTAACATCATTTTCCACAACATCGTCAGGACCTTCTTCTTTGGCTTTCTGTGCCTCTTCTTTTGCTTTTTGTACAGCCAATTCTTCTACGGCTTTGTCTAAATCTTTATCGCTAACAAGTGTTTCTTTAAGTCTTGCTGATTTTCCTGTCCTGTTTCTCATGTAGTACAATTTTGCTCTCCTTACTTTTGACCTCTTCTTAACTTCGATTTTTTCTATCATTGTTGAATAAACCGGAATTACTTTTTCAACTCCAATACCCTCAACAATTTTCCTAACTGTTATTGTTGCGTTTACTCCTGTTCCGCTTCCTACAGCTATCACTAGCCCTTCAAAAGCCTGTATACGCTCTTTATCTCCTTCTTTGATCTTCTGGTAGACCTTAACTGTATCTCCAGGTTTGATTTCCGGAATTTTTTTACTCGGTAGACCGATATTTTTTAGTTCCTCTGCGATGTTCATTGTATTTGAATTAAAAGCGTAGCAAATATATAGAAGGTTTGGGCTTAAATCAAGAGAATTTTACCATCCCTGACTTAGACTTTATTTATAGGTATTTGATTATTCTCGTCGTTTAGCAGGTCTAAGATGAATTTATCGTTGCAATTTATCCTGTATTTGTAGTCATTTTCTGTCATTAGTGCAAATTTTACAGGATTTTTTGTGCGAACCTCGTTATTTAGATAATTCGTAAGAATATTTTTGTCAAAATTCCCAACTATCAACATATCCACTGATTTTGTCGGCATATTAACAAATTGTCCTGAAATCACTAAAAGTTTTAAATCCCCTAACTTTTCCAAGTCTCTAGCAATCGTGTTTTCTGAAGAGAGTGCTTTTATGATTATGCTCTTTAATTCTTCGTATAAAATAAAATCTTTGTTCACGACGTAGTACTTCTTTCGATTTTTCGTCTTTGTCTTGAGAAGTCCGGCACGTTTAAGGTTGTCCAATTCACGACGAATGGAATTTATTTGTTCATCAAGCTTCCTTGTAAGTTCCCTGATAAAATATTCCTCTTCAGGATTCATCAGAAAGACGGTTAGAAGCTTAATACGCGTGTTTGACGTAAAAAGTCTTTTTAACATTTTGCCCTAGTTTTATGCCCTTTTCGACTGGAGTGTATAATTTTTTTAATCAACTTGCAACATTTTTTTATTCAAATGTTTCCGGATTGTCGAGTGTACTGGATAAAAAGGCATGATAAAATGCTCCTGTAAAAATCCCGACTACCGCTATAATCATGATTATAACTGCCGGGCTGGCACTTATCTCCATAAAAATGAGATTGAATTTTGTCAACGAAGAATTTGCGTTCAAATATGCTATCGCACCTAAAAATGCAGTAAAAATGATCGAAATAATGAGGTATAAGGCTTTCATGGGTACTGGAAGATAAGAGAATATAACAACTTTTAGTGTCGTATTGTTCGTAAGTGTACTTTTATCTTAGGATTAACCTAACACCTTGTCAAACAGCTTGCGGATCGCAAGTCGGTTGACAATTTGATGCCTAAGCTCACCTTTTTCGAAATCTTCAGCTATTTTTGCCACTTCTTTTTCAGGATAAAAAGATTTTACTTTTTCGAATTCAGCCTTTACTTCTTCTTCGCTTGGAGCTGCGTTTTCTTCCTTGATTAATTGCTGTAGCGCAAGCCTCATTTTTACACGTTTTTCAGCTTCAGGAGCGTATTTTTCTTTTAAATCTTCGATTTTGATATTTGCTTTTTCCAAATATTTTTCGAATTCTATTCCTTTTTGCTCCATGTCGTCTGCGATATCGTGAAGCATAAAGTCTATTTCTTCTTCGATCAGAGCTGCGGGAATCTCAACTTTTGTCTTCTTCAAAAGTTCTTCAAGGTATTCGTTTTCCACCTTTTGCTTTGCTTCTTTTTCTTTCCTATCTTTTACGTTTTTTTCTATTTCTTTTTTGAATTCTTCAACAGGTCCTTTTTTACCTGTCATTTTTTCGATAAATTCTTCGTTTATTTCAGGTTCGATAGGGCTTTCAATTCGTTTTACCTCTACTTTGAAATGCACTTTTTTACCTTGAAAATCTTTTTTTGGATAATCTTTTGGAAATGTAAGGTCAAATTCTTTCTTTTCCTCTTTACCAAGACCTATAAGCTCATCTTCAAAACCTGGAATCAGAGAATTTTCTCCCAAAATTACAGGATGATTTGAACTTTTTGTATTCTCAAGTAATTTTCCTTCTTCATCAAACCCCTCAAAATCCACCTCCATTCTATCCCCTTTCTTGGCTTTCTCTTCACTATCTTTGTATGTTGTTGAATATTTTTTCAAATCTGCCATCACCTCTTCTACATCTTTTTCCGTCACCTCAATCTTTTCTCTTTTCACTTTGATTGATTTGTAATCAGAAATCTCGACTTCAGGTAAAACCGCAACAACCGCTACGTAAGTAAACGGAGTTTCGCTTTTGATCTCAATTTTTGGACGAGCAACGACTTGGATATTTTCCTTGATGACTGCATCAGCGTATGACCTTTGGATGGCCATTTCTTGAGCGTGGGCCATTATGTATTTTTTGTCCAAATTTGCTTCAAGTACTTCTTGAGGTATGTGTCCCGGACGGAATCCTTTTACGTTAACTTCTTTTGAAAGTTCTTCTGATGCTTTTTTGTAATATTTTTCGATGTCTTCCGCAGAAACTGTTATTTCGATCTCAACTTCTGATTTCGGTAATTTTTTAATTTTGTAATCCATTGTGATGTTTTTAAATTTACGTGGGTGTATTCTACCATTCTTTTTCGTATTGTAAAACTGAAGATTTTTTGGTATACTTATTTGATATTCAAAAAAACAAAAACAAATGGAAAACGCAAAAAACTTTATTTTAAGCCTTAAATTCCCTTTCAGTCTTGTGAAAGAGAATAGGTTTATTATGGCTGCTCCGACCGGTGCACCTTCCGAAGGTGGTGGTGCGGTGGATAAGGATAAAGAAAAAAAACCGGATTCAAAAGCTGGTGCTGCCGTTGAATCTCCGGATGATAAAAAGACTAGAGAAAACTTTAAAAGATCAGCAGAAGTTGATCTAGAATTAGATACTATTTCTAGAGATTCGAATATAAAAGAAACTCAATTGGCTAAGGTTGTTGATGATTTTCAAAAGATTCCAGTTCCTGTTGATCCTGATAATAGTGGGGAAATGGTTCGTTATGAAGGGAAAACTGGTTTTGAAGAAGCAAGACAAAAATATGCTCAAGACAAACCGGCATATGATCTAAAAAAAGCGGATTACGATAAACAAGTAGCGGCTATTCGTCTTGAATTGATGGGAATGAATAGTAAAAGAATGGCTTTGATTCAAGAACGAAAATCATTGAATGCCTATAAAGATCCACGAGTTGAGGCTATTTCATCAGAAATGAGAATGGAAGAGCTTAAAAATGAAATCGAAGGTGATAAAGCTAAATTTTTTGATGGACTTATGAGTAGTCTTAATGCGGCGAAAATCGCAGAACGCAGACAAGAATTCAAAATAAATGGAGATAAATGGGATGTTACTTCCAAGGTAGGACTGGATTCATGGAAAAAAGATTTGGTTAATCTTGGTATTTATGAGAATACTCCATTTTTCAATAATATTTTCGGACAACTTGCAAAACTTTCTGATCCAAATGAGCTTAATGAACTAAAACCGGGAGAAGAAAAGATGTACTCATCTATTGAAGAAAAGAAAAAAATATATTTGGCTCCGGAAGAGAATGTACGAAAAATTGGTGATAAAGCCCTTGCTGCAGCGGTTAGTTTCTTTGTTGCAATCAAAGATCTTTTGAAAGGACAAGATAATTTACAAATGGCTTCAGATGCAAGAACTCAGGAAAAAGATCAAGATAAAATCGCATCTACAGGTATAAAATTTGTGACAGATAATGTCAAAAAATTCCAAGACGCAATCAAACAAAAGGATTGGGGTACGGCTCTTGTATATGTTGTTGCCGGCTATGTTGCATATAAAGGGGCAATGAAAATATGGGAAAAAACTCCAGAACTTGCTAAAAAAGGTATCTATGCAGCTGGTTTCTTGTATGCCGTAAATATGTTCTCGAAAAATGCAGGATATGATATTGGTAAAAAACTTGGCATAACTGCCGCGGAAGATGAGGTAAGAGGTACTTCACTCGCCTACTTATATGGACTAGGTAAAGTTCCTGAGGCAAAAGACATGGATGGAAGAGTTTTGCTTGATATTGGTGGAACAAGTGTATCTGATTTGAATAGTTTATATCTTGATTCAAACAATGCAGGCATACGATCTATTGATCCAAATATGCTTTCTCCATCCCCTTTCCCTCAATTTAGAGGTATGACCCCAAATGTTCTTCGAAAAACAGACCATTTGACGTCTAAAGAACAGGAATATCAACGTGTTGGAAGAGAACTTTATAAAATTGCAAAAGTCGTGAGAGATTCTTATGACAAATATATTAAACCAAAAAATGGACTGACTATTGAACAAGCACTAAGCAAAAATAGTGATTTGAAGAATGTATCTTTGTTTAATTTTGCGATGTTGTTTAAGGATGTTGCTGTAATGGGCAAAGATAGAGTTGCCGGAGGACTTCTTGGAGAAACTCTAGGATTAAATCTTGCTTCTTATAATATGAGAAAGAGACTTGATAAGGTATTTCAAGATAAAGGAATGGATTTTGAGGCTGTACATACTCCCCTTGAACGTGGAGTTTACAAGGCTCAAGTCATGAATTTTCCTATAGTAATAAGAGAAGACTCTACAACTAAAGAATACATAGTTTTCTCACTTGATGACTATAAAAAGGCCAATGGAAATCCAAATGCGGTAACTCAAGCGTTATGCAAAATTCCTTTTGAAGGAAATGCAGATAGCCAGGTTGGAGTGCTTAAAGATGCTGTAGTTGATAGATTTAAGAAGGTCGTTGACTCATTAAATAAGTCTGCTAAAGAATCTTTGAATTTGGGAGAGGTGAAATACCAAGGTGGAAAATTTGTTTCTACTTTGAAAGTCGAGAAAGGCTCTATGCTTGGTAAAGAAGAGACAATTCCTGTATTTTTGAAAGTTTCAAAGGATGGTTCGACTGTTGAAGTATATAGACAAACAGACAACGAACTTATTATCAATCTTGATAGTAGTGGAGATAAAAACAAACTTTTGGGAAATCTTGTCATGGCAGGACTTTGCCAACAAGACAACATGAAACCTTTCTTCTTCCTTTATAAGGCGAAGAAGATGGAATTTAAGGGACAGAATATGGATGGTTCATTTGATGTAGTTGCGGGAGACAGCAAGGTGCCGATTAAATTTAAACTTGATAAAACTAGTGGAAGATATGTATTTGCAGAAGCTGGTGCTGAAGCAAAACTATTTGATGAAAAGAATTATGGATTCTTGAGAGAACTTGCGGAAAATGCTGTTAAAGAAAATAAAGAATGGAAAAAAGAGACAGAAAGATTTAAGAATGTTTTGGAAAGTGTTCCTGAAGAATACGTGGTGAATTTGTTTAAAAATGTACCAAATTGGTGGAAGGAAGCCACTTCTCATAAGTGGTTCAGAGGATTTGGAGTTGATCAATTCACTGGATCTATTCCTAAAAATTACACAAATGCGATGGTTGAGGCACAGGCTGAATTCTTGATTTCAGGAATGGTAGATGATCTTGCAGGAAGTAAAAGTCTTGCAGGTGCTTCAGCTACGATAAATAAAGATGCCGACATAAAAGCATCATCTGCAAAACTTGATAGATTATCTACAAAATTATCAAATATTAATGAACAAAAAGAACGTGATGGAAAAGAAATTTCTTCTGAAGATTTTAAGAAAAATATTTTGGACGACGTCTCAAAACTTGCCGTAAAGAGTGAGACTTATTCCCTATGGTATGAGCAATTCTCGACTTATATTTTCATGAAATATGGGAAAGATGGAATCATACCTGGACGCACAAACAAGGCGGCAAAGATTGTTAGTGTTTTTGCGGCGTATACGCATGAATTGGATGACAAAGAATTAGATGGTAAAAGTGTTAGAGATCCTTTATATAAAAAATATGCAACTTATTCGAACTATGTTGCTGAAAGAATGTTTAGAAAATTAAGTGAAGATAAGATGCCAGATGAAGTACCTGCACGAGGCGAATTCTGGGAGATTGATGATTTTGATACTTTCGACAAAAACTGGGCAACGGCAGACGGATGGAAAAAATATAGAAGTGTAGGAGTGACACTAAAAGATGAAGAAGGAAATGAAGAAAAGGGTGAGATTTTGGTTGAGAAGGAGGCGTTGAAGATGAGTAAGGATTATGTGAGTTTTGAAGATTGGTTAGGAAAATCTGCAAAAGAAAGAAAAAAATATAATAAAGACAATGTTGTTCTTTCAAATGATACAGAAGAACATAGTGTAGAGATTAAAACTGATAAAGAATATGCTTTTTATCTTGAATTATTAGATGAATATGAACATGATGAAACTCTTGAAACTATCAAGCATACGCAACTACAAAAAGAATTTTACACTGCACTTCGTAAAGGTATTACAGGATTGAAAAATGAATTTGAAGATTATTTACCGGAAGAAGGCACCCCTAAACATGATAAATTTCAAAAACTTCAAGATGAGTCTTATCTGTTACGTCTTGAAACTTTAACTCCATCACTTTCTGATGGAGAACAAACTCCACCTTTTGACCTAACCTATAAAATTGATAATAATGTTTTCTGGATGGATACAATAAATTTGGAAGCTGATTTATCTAAATTTGCTATAAAAAATAAGCGTGCCGTTACAAAATCAATTCAACGTCAATTTATTACAGAAAAAGTTAAAAAAATCCTAAGTGAGCGCATTGCAGGTAAAGATGTTTGGGAAGAATATTTCGAGAAAAAAACTGTGTGGAATGTTTTCTCGACAAAGTTTGTAGGTTTTATTGATAAATTAAATCTTTTCTAAAATGAATATTAAGTGTTTACATAATTCACAGGAAAATTTTTACAAGGAACATAGGTCTATATATTTGGTTGGTGAAATGCTTGAAGGATTGTCAAAAGCTGGAGAAGGGCTTGGTAAGCTATTTGAAGCTGCAGGTAAACTTGTGGAAGTTGGCACAAAAGTTGCAGATCGTGCTGCTGGAGCTATAAGCAAAGGATTTGATGTAACCGAAGTTCTTGTTGGGAAAGCGATGGACAAAATTCAAGGTGGTACACTTAAAAATCTGCCTGAATATGATGAGCTTGGTAATATATTTACTGCTCCTGCTGCTACTGGTAATATTGAATTTAATGCTAATGAAAAATTTAATTCACTTACAGGATATGACATACGCCTTGCTTGCTTAGAGCTTAGGGTGCATCAACTTCAAGATTTTTACAAACCTCTTTTAAATGAATGTGATTACGTTGAAGAAATGATTAAACGCTCAAAAAGCATGGATATGGATAAGGAAAAAAGAAAATTAAAAGAGCAGATTAGAAGAAGAAAATTGGCTTTAAAAAAGGTTCCTTCTGGAACAAGAGAATATAATGATATTGAAAATGGGCTGGATGATGATATTGAAGATTTAAAAGCGCTTGAATCATTATCATCAGATTCCCCAGAAAGACCTACTCCACAGATACAAGAAAAAGAATTTCCGCCTGGATCAGGTAAGTTTATATCTAGATGGGTATTTGATTCATCTAGGCCTGTTAAACTTGACTTAAAGAGGTATAAAGATTTCCTTAAAAAATCTGTCTCTTGGTATTTTGAAAGATTGGAAGTTTATAATGATGAAATCAGTAAAATTTCTTATTATAAAGAAAAATTAATTATTGCAGGTAGGACTGAGTTTACTCCTCCTGAAAAAAAAGCCTCTGATAAAAACAAAGAAATTATTATGAAGCGATTAGAAACGGCCAAAACACGAGCGTCTAGTACTGGAACGACAAAAGATTTCAAATGGTTTAATAAATAGAAAATGACACAAGAACAATTCAGATTATCGGAAAGTGGAAACTTACATGCAAAGCTTGAAAAGGCTATTGGTGCTTATGAAAATCTTGTTTTTAAAGCAGAACAAGATCCAAATCCAAAAAACGAACAGCAGTTACATGATTTGATGAATGGGGCAAACAATGTTTTCAGATCTAATACTGGTAAATGGCCAAAAGGATTGATTGAGGATACATATGCTCTTATCAAAAGAGTCGGAATTATCTCTGCCGGATATGATGAAGCTACTGGTGTCAAATTTGTGAGATTGTCTGCGGCAATTTTGCTAAATCATTTAGCTATAAATGATGAAAATAGACCGCTAGTTCATGTTCTTTTATATGACAAAACGAATTTCAATTTTGTCAGAGAAATAAAATATGAATGGCTTGGTGCAAAGGGTATGGCTAAACTTGAAAAAGTTGGAGCTAAACTTTATGAACTTGCCGGAACTTTGTCCGAAGGACATTTCAACAATACTTTTGCCGGACTTACTGAATCCGGCTTTAATGCTTATGTTGATGAGATTTTGAATATAGATTCTAAGGCTGAAAATAGAACAACTGATTCAAAATCAAAGATTTTGCTTGGGTTGATTCAATATTTCCATAGTGGGCTTATTCCAAATATTAATGTTTCGATAGAGAATAAGAAAAAAGTTCTTGAATTTAATAAAACAGTCCTTGATAAAGTTCCCGGGCTTTTCGCTGAAAAACGTGTTGCTTTGGCAGAAGGTGTTGGAATTGGATTAAAGGATGCTAAAAAAGGAAAAAGAAAATCTAAATCAATAGATGCGCGCCTTGCGAGCGAAAGATTGTCTCAAAAAGAACATGAATATGTTTCTGTAGCGAGCATTACTCCTGACGAGGTTGTGGTTTTTGACTACAATGAATCTAATGAAAAAGTTTTGGCAATGCCGGAAGTCATGAAGATACAACTAAATTCGTTGGCATTGATCGGAGATTTGGCTGCAGGATACTGGAACCATGAAGGTGGAGAAAAAGGCGTTCAACAAGGACAATTTGCTATACAAGCTATTGATAAAGTACAGAAAAATATTGTGGATTATTATCGTAATGAGAAATATGATGGAAAAACTCCTTTCAAATTTGCTGAAGGATTAAAAGCTGCGATGAGTATCAAGGCTTTTGGTGAAATTAAAAGTTTGGCTTATTCTTCAAGAATAAATGATGTTCCTTTTAGATCTGCATTGTTAAATCTTGTGGACGGGAAGGCTCTACAAAACATGGACGAAGTAAAAGAAGCCGGACTTGCTGTAGCTTGGCTACAAAGAAATAAATTTGACGATTTTATGTCTGCTCGTGGACTTATGTCTAAACTTCTTCACAAAGATGTGATGACGGCTAGAGAAAATTTGCCTGAAGATGTACAAAAGAAGCTTTATGGCGATGCCTATACTGATGCCGGTAGATTTATGCGTAATCTGCTTGCAGATGGAGATCACATGAATACTTTCAAACAAAACTTCCCTAAAGGATTTATAGATAAATTTGGCAGATCCCCTACTGAAACTGAAATAGATGAAGGTGCAAAAGGGCACCTAAATGCACTTTTCGAGTCTCAACATATGTTCTTGTACGACGCTTACCTTACGTGGGCTGCGCTTTCAAGAAAATATATTGATACTTCAAAAATGTCCGGTGTAGATAAACGTATTTATGAGGAATTTTGTAAATCTGTCGATCCTGATGGTGGAACTTTCAGGCTTGATGATAGAGCAAAAGCTACACTTTATCCTATGATGAAAGAGATTGCCATCATGGCATTGAGTTTTGGTGCAGCTTGGGCTGTAAGCTCTCTTGCCAGAGTTGGTATTGGTCTTGTAAGAGGAGCAAGCTTGTTCCAAAAGACTACAACACTAGCAAAACTTGCAAAGTATTCAGCTGAAGCAGCAATGTTTACAGGAAAAGTAGCTGCTGAAGCCGGTGCATTTTATGATGTTGATGCAGCCTTACATGGTAAAGACACTATCATAGAAACTGCACTTGCAGGAGATAAATGGAAAGCTACCAAGATGCTTGCTTCGGATATGCCTATGTTTGCCGGATTTAATATTGCCGGTGGAATTTTAAAATTCTTAAAGATGGGAGCTGAAGGTAGAGTTTTGATGAAATATGCAGCTAAAAACACTCAACATTCAAAAGCTATAGAAGGGATTTTCGCGCTTGCGAAAAATTCTCCAACTCAAGCCGTTGAAGTTATGAAGGATTTGATTAGAAATGGAGGAAAATTAGCTGAAGTGAAAGGATTAAAACTAGGAAAAGGAGTTTTGCCACAGGAAGTCCTTGAAAGTTTTGGAAGAAGCGTGAAAGATATTGAACTTATGGCTCAACAATATAGAGGGATTATCGGTAAAATTTCTGATCCTCGTGTTAGAGAAATCGTAGGAAAACTTGTAGTTGAGCTAAATTTTGATGCAGCTGCAATCATGATTGGAGAGGCGGCAAAACATGGCATTCTTCCTTCTGAAGATGTTCCTAAAGTTGAGGCTACTCTTTTTGATCATTATAAAAGCGCTTATCTTACGGCCGGAGTATTCAAAGCTGTATTTGGCGGACTTGGAAAACTTGCAGAAAAGCTTCCTGCCGCAGTTGAAAAAGCTTTACCGAAGGCTATGCGTGAGAGAATTTTCAAAAGCTATCGAAATGCAAAAGGCGAATTTATCGGTAGAGATGGACTTGTACAAATGCTTACAGGTGGACTTGAAGGTGAAGGCTTTGAAAGTGCAATAGTTAAAATTGAACAAGCAAGTGACTTGATTTTAACTGCACAAGATGTATTATTAGTTACTTCGAAATTGCCAAAAAACAAAAGAACGAAGTTCTTACAAGCTTGTGCGAGAATTATGAAACCTGGAGAAAAACAATTATTTTTGGATACTGTGAATACAATGGAAATAAGCAAATCGGACATACCGAAGGATTTTACGGAATCCGAGGCTCCGAAAGGAAAAGTAAATCCATCTCTTGATCCGTTTAGAAGACAAACCATGGCCCTTAGATATTGGCTGCATGCCCAGATTATTGGAGCTGCCGTTAGAGCGTTTACGCCTGAGGCTGATTCAAGACCGATTGAAGATAGACCTGTAGCTGAGGCTACAGTAAAATCCGGTGATTTTTTAGAGAGCGGAAGATTTAATTTTTCTAAAGAAAGAGTCTCAAAAATGCCTAATGCTTCTGAAAAGTCTAAGGTAACTCTTATCAATTCCGATGCTAAAAATGCATCTGAATCTATGAAAGATTTCAGTGAATTTGATTTTTCTATCTCTCAAAATTCTATTTTTGAAGGAATGGCAAAAGCTGGAGTGGATATAAAAAATATAAATGAATTAAAGGCAGCTTATGCTGCTTTGCCAGCATTTTTGCAGCCATATTATAGAATTTTTGGATCAAACGTAGATGGACAATTTGTCTCCAATGTTGCGATTGATCAAAAAGGATTTACTAATGAAATGGGATATGACTCTAAGACAGGAGAAATGAATCCTGAAAAAAATATAAAACTTGCTGGAGCATTAGATGTCGATCCACAGCTGTTGCAAGAGGCTGTTTCAAAGTATGACATGACCTTTAATGAAAAAGCTTTCTTAATATACTTGATATTTGCCTATGCATATGCCTTTCTTGTTAGACCTGAACTTGCGGCGACTAATGAATTTAAATCTAATAAATGGGGAATTTTACTTAAAATTCTTCTTGGCTGGGGATTCCCTATTACTGATGGACTAAGGCTTTCCATAAGAAAGCTTTTCGGCAAAAAAGATTCACATGCCGAAGGAGGTCATCATGATAAAAAAGCAGAAGGACATGGAGCTGAAAAACACAAAGCTGCTACTCTTAAAGAGATATTACAAGGCACAGTAAAAGAAGATAATTTCAAATTGACTGAGGATAATTTGAAGAAATTGGAAGATTTTCATAAAGATATATCCAATGTCGCTAAATCATTGGAATTTAAAACTCCTGAAGATAAAGATGTTTTTATAGAACTTTTTGTAAAATGGAAACATGCAAAACTAAGACTTTCTGAAGTAAATGGAACTATAGCTGATGCTGGAAATAAACTTGCTACTGCGGAAGCAAAGATTAGAGCTTTTGATCCTTTATGGGACAGTACTCTTGATGCGAAACAAAAGCTCAAAATGCTAGGTGAATTAAAATTGCAAAAAACTGATGAAGCTGAAGCTGTTACTTCTAGACAAAATCGAACACCTGAAGAAGATGCTAAGATTATAAATTTACGTAGACAAATAAGAGATATCGATGCTTTGGAAAAAATCCTAAAAGATTTATCTACTCTACCTCAAGAACAGAAAAAACTATCTGCAATCCTAGAAGATGAAGACAATAGATTCCTAAGAGTTTTATTTGAAATCACAAAGGTTAAAGATAAAAATGCATTAAAACAAAAAGTCACAAAAATCCTAAAAGATGAAGGTATGGGTAGCGGAGAAATTCGTGAACTTTTGAAATCTTTAGAAGAATTAGTAACTGTTATAGAGAAAAACAAAGACCCTGGAAATATTTTTAGACAAAGAGATGAACTTTTGGCTAGAAAAAAATTACTAGAAAAGACTGATGCAGTTAGAGGACATAGAAACCATGAAGAGTATGATCAAATACAACAACAATTTGAAAACATAAGGGCACAATTTGAGGCAGCTCAATATCGTATTAATTACGATGGTGTTGATCAAAATTCTGCTGAGTTTAAAAAAGATTATCCGAACTTCTCTACATGGATGAGATGGAATGATTATCTTAATAATTATCATGGATCTAATCCTACTAAGGCTGATTTATTGATTGTTCAGGATTATGAATATGTTTTAGAAAAACTTGCTAACCTTCATATTGGGGCAATGCGTACAGTTCAAGATTCTCTTGGCAGGCATAAAAAGAAACTTATTTGGGGTGTTATTTTGACCGTTCTTGCCTGTGCCGGATATAAAGGAATTGATCTATATGAATATCTTACACACGAACAAACTCCTGAAGAAAAAGAAGAAGAAGAACGAAGAAAAGCACAAGAAGCAGAAAAGGCTGCCGAAGCAGCTAGAGCTAAGGCTAAATCAGATCCAGTCAATCAAGCTGGTACAGAAAGTGCAACTCAAGCTGGAGGAGGGGCTGGTAAATTTATTGAGATGCAAAGAAAAGCGCAAGCAGAGGCAGATAGAAAGAAAAAAGAAGAAGATGCTGGTAAAAAAAAGGGAGGTGATGCTCCTGCTGCCGGTGAAGGAGTACCTCCTGCTGCCGATGAAACTGTAC
>CALRHQ010000010.1 GCA_943359415.1 Candidatus Peribacteria bacterium | reverse complement strand
AATGACATGTTTATGTCCGAAAAGGGCTTGTTTTTGGCTTACGTGACCCGTTTTTAATTTTGCTTGCTAACTTGTCAAAGTTGTTACGGAGATTATCATCGGTTTCCCAAAAACTTGACTTAAAAATTGTGCTGATATAACAATGATTGGTAAAACTTTCAAAATTTTTATCGAAAAATATGTCAAAAAATTTAGTAATAGTTGAGTCCCCAGCAAAAGCAAAAACGATATCAAGATTTCTTGGTAGTGATTATAAAGTGTTGGCTTCTATGGGGCATGTTCGTGATTTACCAAAATCTAAAACCGGAATAGATACTGAAAATGATTTTGAACCAACTTATGCAGTTTCTCCGGATAAAAAGAAGGTTGTTACGGAGTTAAATAAGGAACTTGCGAAGGCGGAAAAACTTTGGATCGCAACTGATGAGGACCGCGAAGGAGAGGCGATTGGATGGCATTTATTGCAATGTTTAAAAGGTGCGAAAACGAAATTTAAAAAATCAAGAATTGTTTTTCATGAAATCACGGAAACGGCTATCAAAAGCGCTATAGAGCATCCTCGAGACATGGATCAAAACATCGTGGATGCACAGCAAGCTAGAAGAGTTTTGGATAGACTTGTTGGTTATGAATTGTCTCCGTTGCTTTGGAAAAAGATTAGGTATGGGCTTTCTGCAGGCCGTGTACAGAGTGTTGCGGTGAGACTTGTGGTAGAAAGAGAACGTGAAATTCAGGCATTTAAACCTGATGAATATTGGAAAATTATTGGTGAATTTGAAAAAAATTCCGGGAAAAAAGATTCTCAGAAGTTTTCTGCTGAGCTCATAAAAAGAGGAGATGAGAAGGTGGAAATGAAGAATGAAAAACAGACTGCTGATATTTTAGAAGAGATCAAGGGTGCGAACTATAAAGTGAAAAGTGTTGAGGAAAAAGATGTTTCAAGAAGTCCAGCTGCGCCATTTATTACTTCTACTTTGCAACAAGAGGCTAGCAGAAAACTTAATTTTCCTGTGAAGAAAACGATGATGGTTGCGCAAGGACTTTATGAAGGTGTGGATGTCGGAAACGGACAGCATGGTCTTATCACTTATATGAGAACTGATAGTGTGAATTTGTCTGAGTTTGCGCTTGATGGAATCCGAAAACAGATTGTGAAAGAGTATGGAGAAAAATATGCTTTGGCTGAACCACGTAAATTTAAAGGAAGAAAAAGTGCGCAAGAGGCGCATGAAGCGATTCGCCCTGTAGACATCACGATTCATCCGAAAGATGTCGCGGCGAAACTTTCGAAAGATCAGGCGAGACTTTATGAATTGATTTGGAAACGAGCGATGGCTTGCCAAATGCAGGAGGCTATTTTGAGCAGAACAACTATTGATATTGAGGCGATCAAAGGCTCAACTGAGACGAATTATGTTTTTAGAGCGAATGGTCAGGTTATAAAATTTCCCGGGTTCATGGAGGTTTATATGGAGGGAAATGATTTGGAAGAAGAAGGTGATGATGGGGATAAGCTTTTGCCAAAGTTGGATGAAGGGGAAAAAGTTGATTTGGAAAAGTTGAACCATAGTCAGCATTTTACGAAACCACCGGCAAGATATACTGAAGCGTCTTTGGTCAAAAAACTTGAAAGTGAAGGCATCGGTCGACCGAGTACTTATGCTCCGACAATTTCTACAATTGTTGCGCGCGGATATATTAAAAAAGAGGCGAAAGCTCTTATGCCAACGGATGTTGCGATGGTTGTGACCGATATGTTGGTGGAAAATTTTCCGGAAATTGTGGATTATAAATTTACTGCGGAACTTGAAGAAAAATTGGATAAAATTGAAGATGATAAGCGTGAATGGGTTCCTGTTATTAGAGAATTTTATGGGCCATTTCATAAGGCGATTTTGGAGAAAGATAAGACTCTTAAAAAGTCTGATATCGTAAATGAAGAAACTGATGAAATGTGTGAAAAATGTGGAGAAAAGATGACTGTAAAACTTGGAAGATTTGGAAAATTCTTGTCATGCAGTAATTATCCAAAGTGTAAAAATGCCCGACCTTTAGCTAAAAATATGGGTGAGGCGGTTTTGAGTGGAAGTGTTAGCGTCAGCGATGAAAAACTTGAAGAGCTTGTTGAGGAAGGCAAATTGACGAAAGAACAAGCCAAACAAGTAGAAGAAAAAAATGAAAAAGTTGCAGAATATGAAAAAGAATTTAAAGATAAAAAATGTGAAAAATGTGGAGAGCCAATGGCAGTTAAACATGGAAGATTTGGCGCGTTCTTGGGTTGCAGTGCTTATCCAAAATGTAAAAATATTGTTTCGATTGTCATTTCTTCAGGGGTGAAATGTCCTGTTTGTAAAGTCGGACAACTTATTGAAAGACATACGAAAAAAGGTGGACGCACGTTCTGGGGATGCAATAAATATCCAAAATGCAAATTTGCGACTTGGAGTAAACCTATCGAGTTACAAAAAGATGGGACTTTGATCGTTGAAGATAAGGAGGGAAATCATGTTCCGTATGTGGATACTAAAGGAGAGAAGGGAGAAGATTAAATTTATCTCTCTTCAAATTTTTGTTGAAATTTATTTTAGTGAGGTTGAATATCATTTGTTCAGGCACGCTTCGCAAAGTCCAGCGACTTTGCTTGCTATCCGTCGAAGCTTTTATTTGTGTTATTCTATGACGCAAGGTCTCGAATAACACAAAACCATGCTAAAAGCTTCTAGGAATGCCTGAAAAACAATATTCAATCTCCTCAATTTAATCCTCACAAAAAAAAGACCTATCATTTCTGAAAGGTCTTTTTAATTGTTGTGATTATTTTGCTGGAGTTGCTGGAGTTTCTGCTGCAGGTGCTTCTGTAGCTGGAGCTTCAGCGGCTGGTGTTTCTCCACCAACTTGGTTTCCAATATCTTTTGCAGTGTCTGCAATTCCTTGGTTTACATCATCTACAGCTCCTTGTAGTTGGTCTTTAACCCAAGAACATCCTGTGAATAAAATAGATGCTCCAATCATTGAAGCTAGTACAATTTTGTATGTTTTTTGCATACTTGTTTGTTTAAAAAATAATGAGGGATTTCGTTGATATTTTAGCACTCTTCGGCTAAAGGTAAAGAGAAAATCGAATTCTTTACTTTTTCGGCAGTAATCGTATAATTCTGTTTAGTCCTTGTTCTTAAGAAAAATAACGAATTTAATATGATTTTCAAATTTTCTCGTTTTGTGGTTGCAGCTTTTGTTTCAGCTGTTTTTGTCGCTATGTCTTTTGTTTATACTGGATCTGTTTTTGCGGAAGGAGATCTTTCAATTACTGCAAATTGCAGCGGAAAAATTATGGGAAATACTGTTGTTTCAAATCCAAATTTTGGACAACTTGTTTTTGATTCTCATCCAAGTCCTTATTCTGATGCAAATAAAGTTACAGATCTTTCTATCGTTGGACTTGCTCCAGGGCTTGCTCCTGCGGATAGAAATCTTGCAGCATGCGTAGATGCTTCTTCACCACTGGTTGCTGATGAATATATGTTCAGAGGTTATGTATGGAATACAAATCTTGGCTTTTTCTCGTTTTTCTGTAATGGAACCGTGGGGCAAATGGGAAAAAATCAGGGAATTGATTGCGGAAATTATAGCTATGGAGTGAAAGTTTCAAAGGCTGATGGAACAGGAAAAAGACTTCTTTCCGGAAATTCTTGGAATCCGGCTTTTGGATATATTCAACTTGCCGGAGGTGGAGCTTTTCCCTATCAAGTCTCTGCGGATAAAGATGGAAAACTTTCCGGATATGCATGGACTGAGGCCAAAGTTTGGGTGAATATGAGTGGAGTTACTATTCAAATTCCTGGACAAAAGGTTGCTGTTCCTGTTGTTGTTGATGGACCATGTAAAGGTAGACCTTTTGCTTGTATTGAAATTATAGATCCTGAAAAAGGTCTTGATAAAGTTTTGAGCGGAAGCAATGGAACAGGAGGAATCAAAGTTGGTTCTGATAGCGATGTTAAAGTGGCGAATGGAGTTGATTATTATGAAATACGTTTGATGTTGAGAGATGCGGATGGGGTGACGCCTATGAATATTGCTAATTATGATATAGGTCCAATAACTTTTTCATGGAGCGATACTGTCAAAGCAAAGCAGAATTTTACTGATACTGTTGGGACTGGACTTGATAAAGAGGCAAGTCCATTGAGCAAAGGTGGAGGTATAATTTCAAAGCCGATTGTTGCAAATTTTCCAGCTGATTTTACAGAAACTCCTGTTGGTAGCGGAAACTATGTTTTGAAAACTACAATAAGATCGTATGCTCCGACAACCGATATGAATGTGTCATATACTACAAGCATGAAGCCAAATGTGGCTTTTAAAAATGAAGTATTTTTTGCATCTATGAAAACTGCTGGAAATAAAATTCCTACGGTAAAGGAGCCAAATAGGCTTAAACTTTCAAATATAGATATTCCCATCAAAGTAAAGGCCGATGGATCTGTTCCTGTTTTGTCTGACGGAAAGCCTTATAATAAGATTGTATATCCAAATGGAAAATATGGACTTTTCGTTCAATTTAGGCCTGCTGTTGAGGTAAGTACTTTGTATAGTGGAAATAATCAAGATTCCATAACAGGATTTAGATCTATTCCTTTTTCTTTTAAAGTTGGAGGGAAAAAAGATGCAAAATTGGATGATGGTGGTTCTTCAAATGTGCAATTTCTTTTGGATTATGACGAAGCTTTGACGAATGAAAATTGTTCTGCAAATGGAGAGGAAATTGTTGGCAATGGATTTACTGTTAAGTTTGCTGACGGGAAAGATTCTTATTTATGGCAAAAAGTTGGTGC
The DNA here is from genome assembly GCA_943359415.1 of Candidatus Peribacteria bacterium. Taxonomy (GTDB): domain Bacteria; phylum Patescibacteriota; class Gracilibacteria; order UBA1369; family LOWO2-01-FULL-3; genus UM-FILTER-38-24. Next base: position 12,960 of record CALRHQ010000010.1, on the reverse strand, counting down.
ATCTTTGTATGATTTCGATTTACAAGCGATAGCGACATTGCCTGAATATGACAAGATGAGTGATAAGGAGAAAGAGGCTATTACAAAGCCTTGTATGCAGGCAATAGGGCCTTCTCTTTATTCTGTAGTTTCGTATTCTGTTGCAGGAAATACTTTTAATTATTATTCAAATCATCTTCCAAGAACTATAACTTCGATTACCAATCCGGTTGCTGTTGTTCGTGGAAATCTTTATGCGGCGAAAGCGTTTAGCCCAAGTGCTTCTGTAGAAACGCAGGAGACCGGTAGTAAAAGTGTAAATATCGTAAGAGATGGTATTTATGAAAATATTGCCGGTAAAATTTCCGGTGTAACTTTGGAAAAAGATACTAATTCTGGTTCTGCGAATACTAAGAGTTGTACTGTTGGCAATAATGGTGGTTTAAGCGCTTGCTCAGGCGCTCCATTGCCTCCTGTGAATATTGATGGAACTACAGTATCTGTTTATAAAAACACAGATGTTCATATAAATCTTTCGAATGCTTCTGCTTATAGCGATAATCAAGCTGTAGTCGTTTTGAATGGTAATATCTTTATAGATTCTGACATTTATAAAGATGGCAGTACTGATAAGATGCAAATTGTGGCTTTGCGTCCATATTCTTCCGGATGTAATAAAGGAAATATTTATGTGAAAAATACTGTAAAAAATATAAATGCGAATGTGTTTACAGATTGTTCTGTTTTTTCTTATGTCGATGCTGATAAAATAGATGCGACTACAGGGCTTTATAAATGGACTGATTTTAGCGAAATGGTTGATGCTTTAAGTAATCAATTGAGGTGGTTTGGAAGCATTGCATCACATAATACTGTTGGAGGTTCTGATTTGGATAAAGATTTGAAAAACCCAAAGACATATCTTCTTGACGGATTTAGGGCGTGGCCTTCAAATGCGCTAAGTAGTGCGCAAAAACTTGCTATTCAGGCTTATGATTTGAATTATTTTAGGCTTTTCAAATTGTCTATTCAAACAGATGAACTTGGAAAACCTATAGATCAAAGTTGTCAAAAAGCTCTTAGTCTTGAGGAAATGTTGCAGATAAATCAGTTTAATCTTGCACTGGCTGATGATAGGGTTTATGGAGCTGATGGCGTGACACCTTGTGACGGAATAGATGCATTGTATCCTTATGATGCCGATAGTAATTCCGGTGGAGATTTGGTTGCACCGATAGATACGGTGACATTGGCAAAAGGACTTGATGCCGAAAATTACGATCCTGTTTATGTGATCTTTTCCGCATCTACTTCACCATTGTTTAAGAGATAGTTGAAGATTTATTTTACCAATTTGTGGAAATTTCCGGATGATTTTTTAGTGCGTCGGCCATTATTTTTTTCATTTCTTGAACTTTTTCGAGAGTTTTTGCTTCAAATCGCAGTGTCAAGTTCGGGCTTGTATTTGAGGCGCGTATGGCAGCCCATGAATTTTCGTCAAAACTGATACGAACTCCGTCGATTGTTATGCAAGAATAGATTTTTGTGAAGTGGTCCACTAATTCTTGCACTATTGCGAATTTTTTATCATCAGGACATGGAACTTTTATTTCCGGAGTTGCTACTACGTGAGGTACGTCGTTGAACATTTGTGAAACCGGATGAGTGTGTTTTCCTACGATTTCAACAATTTTTAATGCTGCTAAAAATGCATCGTCAAATCCATAATAATTTTCCGCGAAAAATAAATGTCCTGAAGTTTCTCCGCCGATGTCCGCATGCTCTTCTTTTATTTTATCTTCGATGAAACTGTGGCCTGTCTTAGACATTATAGTTGTTGCACCGAAATCTTTTAATTTATTTATAATTGCCTGTGAAAATTTTGTGTCGAAAACAACTTTTGGATTTTTCACGCGTTCTGTTAAATCACGAACTAGCATGAGCAACACGAAATCCGCGCAGTACATTTTTCCTTTTTCATCTATGATTCCAACTCTGTCGCCGTCTCCATCGAATGCTATTCCTATATCTGCGTGATGTTCTATGACCGATTTCATTAAATCTTTCATGTTTGCTTCTTCTTCCGGATTGGCTTCGTGATTTGGGAAATTCCCGTCAGGTTCACAAAAAAGTTCTACGACTTCGCATCCGAAATTTCTGAGGAGTTCAGGTGCGAATTTTCCTGCAACTCCGTTTCCAGCATCGATTACGACTTTAATTTTTTTATTTAAATGATTTGTGGCAATTAATTTTGCTTTTGAAAGCAAATCTTTCATATACTCAGGCCAAATGTTTTTTGTGTCTAATGTTCCTTGTTTTTCTGATTTTGAAAATTTTTCTGATTGAATTATTTTAAAAATTTCTTGAAGATCTTCTCCACAAATTGAGTGTGCATTTTTTGCAACTGTTTTTACTCCATTATATTCTTTCGGGTTGTGGCTTGCCGTGATGTTTGTAGCGCTGTCAAATGGCATTGCGCACGATGCCCAGTAGATCATTGGGGAAATAGATGCTCCGATGTCTGTGACGTCTATACCGCATTCCAAAATGCCTTTTATGAATGCTGATTTTAAATCTTCACTTGTTAGTCTGATGTCACAGCCTACAGCCATATTCTTTGTTGCGTATTTTTCTTTTAAAAATGTTGCGGTTCCAAGTCCTATCAAATATGCAGTTTCAGTTGTGAGGTCTGCTGTTTGGTTTGCATCTTTTGGCGCTGCTATGCCACGAATATCATATGCTCTAAAAATATTTGGATTTAATTTTGTCATAATTTAAAATGAGGAATTGTTGTATTTTGTTTGATCCATCGTGTGTTGAATGATTTTTATTCTTGCAGGAATTTTCCATTTTTTGATCAAGTCTGCGCAAGCTTTTGGCACATGTTGTTCCCATTCATCTTTTTCCAAAATTGCTTTCCTTATTTTTGTTGCGCTTACTTCAAATTTTCTTTTTAAATTTTTGATTTTAATTTTTTTGCCTATGTAGCATGCTTTTACTATTTCTGAACCTGTGTAAACGGTGTCGTACGGCGGAACGTATGTGTTTACATGCTCAAACCAAAGATAGTAATTGTTGATATTTCTTATTGGTATTATTCTGAATTTTTCTGATGAGATTTTTGCTTCTTTTAGAGATTCGTCTATGATTTGAAATCTTTCACTTGCTGTCATTGGATTTTCCGGAAGGAAGCTGTTTTCTGCGCTTCCAATCCCTATAATCACGCGGTCGTTTTCTTTTAAAATTTCTTTAATAACTTCAAGATGACCTTTGTGGAAAGGTTGGAATCGTCCGATAAATAGGGCGGATTTCATTTTTTCAAATTAAATTTTCTACTCTTTTAGAATATTGAAAAATCTTTTTTAATTCAAGACTATAAGATGAGGAGGATGTAATTTGTGCTGATTTATGTCTATCAATCTGAATATTTTGTGTACCAGATTTGGATTTATGCCCTTGTCTATCAGTTCATCTTTTTTTAGACCTTTTTCGACTTGAGATAAAATCATATCCATATCTTTGTATGTCATTCCAAGTTCTTCTTCATCTGTTTGATCCGGATAAAGCTCTGCAGATGGAGCTTTCGTAAGGAATTCGTCAGGAAGTCCCAAGTGTTCCGCCAATTTGTAAACGTCTGTTTTCAGCATATCGCCAATGACTTCGATGTCGGCTGCAAGATCTCCGTATTTTGTTCCATAGCCCAAGAAAAGTTCAGTTTTATTTGATGTTCCGATGACCAATGCATTTTTTGTATTTGCGAAATTGTATAAAATAGACATTCTGACGCGGGCTTTTATATTTATTTGCGCAAGGTCGCTTGGTTTCCAGGGAAGTGCAAGAAAATCTGTAAGAAATTTATTTAATGGAACTGTGAAAAATTCCACTTTCAAAAATTGGCAAAGTGTTTTTGCGTGCATGTAATTTTCTTCTAGAGAAACACCTTTTTCTGGCATCAAAAGTGCTGTGACATTTTCAGCTCCAAGTGCGTCTACGGTGAGTTTTAGTGAAACTGCTGAATCGATTCCACCGCTAACGCCTATCACCGCTTTTTCAAATCCGTAAGTCTTGAAATATTTATGAATTTCCGCGAGAATTTTTGTGTATGTATTGTGCATGTTTTTTTGTATTAAGAAAGGAGGTCAATATACCTCCGCAAAAGAACTAAAACAATATAACTTTATTTATACCTCTTGACCGCTTGATTTACTTCCAAATCTTGGGTGCGTTTCTTGAGAGTTTCGCGCTTGTCGTAGGTCTTTTTTCCTTTGCAGATTCCGATGCGAAGTTTTATTAATCCATTTTTTGGATAAAGTTCGAGAGGAATTATTGTTGTTCCTTTTTGTTCGAGATTTTGAGCAAGGGTTGTGATTTCTTTTTTGCTTAAAAGTAATTTTCTTGGCCTGACCGGATCGAGTGCTTTTATGTCTGCGAATTTATAATTTGTGACATGTGCCTGTTTCAAAAATGCTTCGCTATTTTCCACTGTTACAAATGCACCTTTCAAATTTGCTTGTGATTTTTTTATGGCTTTTACTTCAGCTCCGTTTAAAACTACTCCCGCTTCGAAATTTTCTAAAATGATATAATCGTGATACGCTTTTTTATTTTTTGCGTAATAACTTTCTCCCTTATTTTTAGTTGTAGCGTTTTTCATTTGCGTTTTGGTTCTCATATCGTGATATAATCTACCGTGATTTTAAATTTTAATCCATACCTATGGCAAATATTACAGAAGTTACCACAAAAGGTTACTTTTCAAGAATCGGCGACGCTGTTAAAGGTGTTGTTTTTGGTCTTATTCTTTTTCTCGGAGCATTCGGAGTGATTTATTGGAATGAGGGAAAAGTTGATATTTCTGAAATAGGAGAAACTGCGACAAAAGTTTCTGCTGAAAGTGTTGATTCTTCTGCTGATGGAAAATTGATTGCTGTTACAGGAAAGGCTGTATCTACGGAAAAACTTGGAGATTCTATGTTTTTGAAACCTGCTGATTATCTTGCTGTTTCAAGAAGTGTTGAAATGTTTGCTTGGGTTGAAAAATCTGAATCTAAATCAGATACAAATACCGGAGGTTCAGAAACAACTACTACAACTTATAGTTATTCTACAAGTTGGACTTCAGCTCCCGGATCAAGTTCTCAATTTAAAGAACCTGCAGGACACTCAAATCCTGAAATGTCTATAAAAGCTGATACCTTCCATGTTAATTCTGCGAAAGTTGGAGCTTATGATGTAGATATGTCAAAACTTGTTTTGCCTAATTATGAAAATTTAACTCTTAAAAAAGAAGATTTGGATTTGACTAAAGGTGTTTTTGAAAATGGATTTGTTCTTGTTGGAAAAGGAACACTTGCTTCTCCACAAGTTGGAGATTTGAGAATTTCTTATAGTGCTGTAAAAAATAATTTGGATGGAACTGTTTTTGGAAAACTTGAAGGTGGAAAACTTGTAACTTATGTAGATCAAAAAACTGCAGAATCTTTGTACAGACTTTTCAATGGAACATTTGATGAAGCTATTAAACAAATGCATACTGAATATACAATGTGGCTTTGGATTTTTAGAGCAATCGGATTCTTGATGATGTGGATTGGTCTTAGCTCTTTGTTTGGACCAATAAGCGTTGTTCTTGATGTTCTTCCTATCCTTGGATCTATCAGTCGTGGAGCAATTGGATTGTTAACTTTCCTTGTTTCTTTGGTTTTGAGCATTCTTGCAATCGTTGTTTCAATGTTAATACATAGTTTAGTTGCAATGATTGTTGTTGCAGTTGTTGGAATTATTGCATTCGTCGTTGTGCTCAAGCTTAAGGCAAAAAAGCCTACTGTTGTTCACGTATAAATTTGAATTTATAAAACAGGTTGCAGATTCATCTACAAGAAGAGATGCGAAAAAGGCGCTTGTACATTGACTTTTTGACCATAACGAAGGATATTTTAATTGCATTTTATTTCTTAAACCTCATTTAAGATGCCAGTTAAAAAAGCAAAAAAGAAAGTGGTTGCTAAGAAAGCAGTAAAGAAAGTAGTAAAGAAAGTGGTAAAAAAAGCTGCTAAAAAAGTAGCAAAGAAACGTAAATAGTTTCTGCTTAGCAACCTGAAAAAACGACTCTCCTCAAGGAGGGTCTTTTTTTTGTTTTAGTTTTGAGTTAATATCTTTTTGTTAGTAAATATTTCTTATCTTTAAAACTTTATGAAAAAACTTTTATCAATTTCTTTGATCTCAATGTTTGTTTTTGTCGGATGTGCAGCGAAAAATCGTGTTCAAGAAAAAATTGAAAATGTGCCTGTTGAGGTAAATAAAGCTGTGGAACCTGAAGCTGTGCCTGTTGAAAAATCAGAAGTGAAAGCTGAAGAGAAGAAGACTGAAGAGGTGAAAACTGAGGAGCCAAAAGCTGAGGAAGCTAAGGTTGAAGAAGTGAAAACTGAAGAACCTAAGACTGAAGAGTCGAAAGTTGAAGTTGTTGTTCCAAAAACAAAAGTTGTTATGATGAGTGATTTTGCTTTTTCTCCTAATGTAGTTACAGTTAATGCTGGAGATAGTGTTTTATGGAAACATGATGATGTTGCGGCACATGACGGGGTTTCTGTTGATGGACTTTTTAAAAGTCCTGTACTTGAAAAAGGCGGAAGTTTTTCTTTTAAATTTGAAAAAGCTGGAACATATGAATATTATTGCTCAATACATCCTTCTATGAAGGGAACTATTGTGGTTCAATAATTTTTAAATAATATTTTTATGTTTACATCTGAATCCAAAAAAGCTTTGGTTGTTGCTATTATTGCGGATGGAGTTGATTTTATTTTTCACTATTTTTTTACCTATCCGATGGAGACTTTGACTTATTTTGTAGTTAAATTTTTGTTGGCATTTTTTGTAGCTACTTTTCTTTATGGTTTTGTTTTTTATGTTCAATCAAAAGGATGGAAAAATTTTGGAATCAGTTTTGTGTTTGCACTTATTTTTAGCACATTGATGAGTGTGTATTATAGGGCTTGGGAGCTTGGTGAAGCGCAAGTTCCATTTGGTTCACGTGCGCCTCAAATTTATGGAATTGCGAGAGATAATTTAGTTCTTTTCAGTGGAACATGGTGGCTTGGTCATGCGTTGTTTTTTGTGATTGGAGTTTTTGTCGCAAATAAAATTATTTCTGCGGCAAAAAATAGAAAATAATTTATAGAAATACAAGATCGCAATTTATTTGATGTATTTTTCCAACAGTTTACATTGTTCTTTTGTGAGGACATCTCCCGTATTGTTGTAGTTCATGAGGTTTCCAGCCGTGTCCGATCCTTGAATTGCTGATACAGGTGGATTGTTTGGGTCTTTTATTTCTCCTTCGCTGAACTGATGAGAAAGTTCGTGTGCGAGAGTCCTATTATCCGCGTCTGCGCTTTGATCTATCGCGATTCCTGATTGGTTGAGGCCTGCAGCGGGTTGTGATTCCCATGACCATCCTTGATCTGCGCCATCTATTCCTGGTACATAGTATATCGGTGTGCATTTGTTTCCTGATGCCGTTTGTCCAGTGGCCGGATGATTTGCTCCGAGTGTTTCCAATTCTGCCACGTCGATATTGTTATCGCCATTTGCGTCTACGGTATTCCAGTTTGCGGCCGTGAGATTTGTAATTGAATTTACTCTTACATTTATGAAGAAGTTGCAATTGCAACTGTCTGCTATTTTTGAAAATATCAAAGTTGCCCATGCAGCATCTTGTCTGACTTGTTGCGGTGTTGTGTTGCCGTTTGGAAATGTGAATGCGTCTATGCAAATTTCTTTGTCGCCTTTTATGTTGTACCACCATTTTGTGATTCCATCTAATGCTGAGTCTATTGCGGAACTTGTTGCGTCTACTACGGCTGTTCCCGTTTCAACCGCTAGGTCTTTGGCTGCTTTGATTGCGGCTGCGGCTTCATCTACGGTTTGTCCGATTACTCCGGCAAATTTTTCGTAATAGCTTTTTTCTTCTCCCTGTGTGTCTTTAAGAACGATATCTTGTAGTTGGATTGAGCCTTCGCCTGCACTTATTACATCAAAAAATATTTTTCCGATTCCTATGTCTTGAGAGATGTCTTCATTTGGTTTTGAATTTGTTTGACTTATGTAAATGATGCCGTTTAGGCGGTCTGCTTCGTAGTGTGGAGCAGAGAATCCGTCATTTGTGTCGAGGTCTTCGATTGTTGAGAAATTTAGTTTTGCCGGATCGTAGTTTATGGCAAAACTGTATGAGCCAAGGCTTCCGTTAGTTGTTGGAAAATAAATATATATTGGTGCAGAGACTGTTTTCTCCGTTGTCTTACTGATGCCTTTTTGCATATTTATTTGTAGAGGAAGGAAATATATTTTTGTTGGAATGTTGAGTAAAATCGCCGCCGATTTTTTGTCTCTTATCGAAACTTCTGCAATTCCCCAGTCCGATGAGGTTAATTCGATTGTGAATATTCCGTTTTCGTCATGGGTTATGTATGTGTTTCCGAATGTTGTGATTGCGTCGAGAGTATTGTTTACAGAAGAATATGGAATTGTATTTTCGTATTTGTCTTTTGATGCGACTTTTATGAAGGCTTGATTGTGTTTTTTGTTTTGGTATGGATGCGAAATGTCGATTACCTCTACATGGTCAAGTGTTCCGGGTGTTGCTGTGAATTTTTTTGTTTCAGATGAATTTCCATTCTTGTCTTCGATGTGGACAGAATAATCCATCGCGAGTTTTGTGTTGAACGTAGCGGTATAAGTGCCGGTCGATGTTTCCATCATTTCAAGTTCTTCATGGTAATCGATTCCGCCGCTGATATTTGCTGAGAGTGTTTTATTGCTAATCGGATTTTCATTTTCGTCAAAAACTTTTGCTGTGATTTCTAGCGTTGATGAGCCATTTGCGGCGATAGATGTTTTGTTTAGAGAAAGTTCTATTTCTGTTTTGGAAGTTGTTGAATTGTTGTTTGAATTGTCCGAAAAATCGTTGTCGTCCGTGAATCCGTTTTCATTTTCCCACTCTGCCGGAGTTTGTTTTGGTGGTTCAACATAACAAAGTAGTGAGTCGAAATCTTCTGATTTTTTATCTGCTGGATTATTCCAACATGTTACTTCGAATTCTTTTCGTAAGTCTGTTGTCAACTCTTGAAGGTCTGTTTCTTCCCCTGTAACTGCATAAATTGATTTGTCATAACATAGAACTTTGCCAAATCCGTCTATGTCCGAATTTTTCATGAATGTTTCAGATAAATCTTCGTCTGTATAATTTTCCAATATTTTTTCAACATCATCTCTGAATTCGCCCGAATCTGAATAATAGCAATAATTGTTGTCAAAATATTCATCTGTTAGATATTCGAAAATGCCATTTTTTTTAAAAATACTATCGTTTGAGAATGCACCTTCATTCCCAAATGGCCCACCTGGGCCAAAAATTCCATCAGGACCTAAAGGCCCGTCTAATGGAATATTGTATTTATCAAATAATTTATCTATGTTTTTGTCATCGTAATATTTTAATTTTAGTTCTTCGATAGCTTTATTCTTGAATATTATTTCTGCAATTTCTCCGCGATTCATGAATTTTGAAATTTCATCATCTGTTATGATTTTCTTATCTTCTGCAAAATTTAAATATGGCATGTACCAGCCTTCATTTTCATTTTTTTCGATCGGCCAATTCATCACTTCGCCGATCATTTTTAATGCTTCCGCTTCATTTATTGTTTCTTCTGGTTTGAATGTTCCATCTGGATAGCCATTTATAAATCCTTCTTCTTTGGCTTGGCATACGTATGTTTCATACCATTCATCCGGTTTTATGTCTGAAAAACACGATTCATAATTTTCATGATTTGCTTCTCCTGAACTTTCCATTATCAGTTTCAAAAATTCTGCACGATTTATTTCTTTGTCCGGTTTGTATTCCTGTGTTTTTTTTATTTCGTTTTCATATCCGTTAATTATTTCTGTGTTGTACAGAAAATATATCGCGTCAAAATTTTCATCACTTCTGTATACGTCACTGAACATGAGGTTGTTGAAGGCATTATCTGTAGTATTCGTTTCGGAAGGTGTCTGTGCTTTTACAGGAACTAAAGATATGCATAACAAAACGGTTAGCAAAAAAATATTGAGAAATTTTTTGAAATTTTTCATAAGAATGAATTAAAGGCTGTCTAGAATTTTATACTTTGCGTGAAAATTTCGCAATTGAAGAATTTTTGGCGGAATTTATTGAACAAAGTCCACCATCCACTCAATACCATATTTGTCCCTAAACATTCCAAAATATGAACCCCAAGGGCTGTCTGCCATTGGAAATTCGACATTTCCACCTGCTGAAAGTCCGGTGAATAATTTGTTTGCTTCTTCTCTGCTTTCTGCACTTATAGATATTTTAGATCTATTTTCGTTTTCGTTTGTTCGTCCCATGCTTTCTGGAATGTCATTGCCCATCAAAAAGTTTTTGCCAATAGGCAAAGCAATGTGCATTATTTTATTTCCTTCTTTTTCTGACACTGGAAATTCCTGGCTTGCTATGTCTTTGAAACGCATGATCTTTGCGAACTCCCCGCCAAATACGGATTTATAAAATGTAAATGCTTCTTCGGCATTTCCGTTGAAGTTAATGTGAGGATTTATGAGTGCCATGATTTTTTGTTGATTAATAATAATTTAATTATAACAAATCTTCCATTGGAACGTCTAACGACTTGGCGGAGGGAGGGGGATTTACCCCTTCGCTGCGCTGCGGGGTATAAACTTCTCATCCCCCAACTATCATAGATTGAAAACTACCTCTGTTTTCAACAGAGCTATTTTTCAATGGCGGAGGGAGGGGGATTCGAACCCCCGATCCGCTTTTGACGGATGCCGCCTTTCCAAGACGGTGCACTCGACCACTATGCGACCCCTCCCTATTTATAAGCTTCGCGTCGCTCAGAAGTGGCAGAGTCACATTCTTCGCTAGCTACGCGCTCGCTGTTATAAGCTCACTTGTTTTGTTCAAGGGTCGCAATATATCATTTTGTATTTTAAAAATACAATTTATTTCCTTTTCTTAGGACTCATGTGTGCCCAATTGTAGAAGAATGCGAAAATGTAACCTACAACAAAACCAACAACTGCAGTTAATCCTACTAGGCTTACTGCTAGCAAGAAATCGAAGTTAGTTATCATTAATGGATTTTGCAGCATGTGCAGTCTGAAGATGAAATCCGTTAATGGTTGTGCATAATTTGATGCAACCAAAGCTGCCCAAACTATGTGCATAAAAGCGATGAATCCGCCGAGGGCGCATCCTGTTTTTACTTTGTCTAACATATTTTTGAAGGGTTAGAGGATATTTAGGACATAATACCATGTGCTTTTGTTTTTGTGAAAATTTTGATATAAATTGATTGTGAATTACAAACATCATCTCATAAAAAATTTTCCTAAAAACTATCCTTGGTATAAGAAAATTTATGCTAATCTGATGTTTTTCTTTGGAGGAATAATTATTCACCCACGAGATAACTGGCTTACCCAAGCGGACCTTTCTGTTGCTTATAAAATTTTGAGAAAAGGAGATATTGTTTTGGTTGGTGGGTTGCGTAGATTTAGTAAAATCTTTATAGATGATGTTTTTACTCATTCTTTGATTTATGTCGGTGGTCGAAAATTTGTTCATTCTATTGCTGATGGTGTAGAAATAGATAGTCTACATGCTGTTTTTTGTGAATATGATGATATTGTTGTTTTGAGAAATAAATCTTTTGAAAAGAAAAATGGTGATGTTAAAAGAAAAGCATTTGTTAAATGTGCTCTTGCTCAAGCCGGTAAACCTTATGATTTTGATTTTGCCGGAAAGAAAGGAAGTTTCTATTGTGTTCAACTTATCAATTATGCGGCTATGTATAGCGGAATGAAGGTGTTGGAGTTTGATAATCCGAGGACTCATATTCTTTATCCTAGAAGTTTTTTGAATAAATATTTCGATATTGTCTTTGCCTCCCATAATTTGAAATTTGATGGTGGTAATCAGAAAAAATCAAAGAGCAGAGTTTTGCTTTATGACGATGAAAAACAAGTGGAGGCTCGAGAGTTTTTGTGTTAATGTTTTTTTGATAATTATTTTGGATTTATGGATTATGTACTTCAATTTTTAGTTTTTGTAATTTCGCTTCTTGTCGCAATGACTGTGCATGAAGCTTCACATGCTTTGGTTGCGTATTATTTGGGTGATCCGACCGCAAAGATTCGCGGAAGGCTTACCTTGAATCCTATTGCGCATCTTGATCCTATTGGAAGTTTGCTTTTTTTGATTACACAAAGGGTTGGCTGGGGAAAGCCTGTTCCTGTGAATCCCATGAATTTTAAGAATCCTGTAAAAGGTAGTGCTCTGACTTCTTTAGCGGGACCTGTTTCAAATTTTATTTTGGCTTTTGTGCTCGCTATTCCGATGAAATATCTTGGCGCGTATTTGCCTGATTTTGTGAATTTACTTCTTTGGACAACTTTTCATGTGAGTATTTATCTTGGAATTTTTAATCTTCTTCCGTTTCCTCCGCTCGATGGGGCGGGTATTTTAGGTCTTTTTATTCCCAAGCGTTTCTATCCTCAATATCAAAATTTTCTGGAAAATGGCGTCAAATATTTTATTGCCATAATACTGATTGATGTTTTTATTCTTGACTCTATCTTCAAATTCTCGTTTTTGCACTACTTCATGGGCTTTTTACATGATGGGGTAAGCACTGTTTTACTTTTGGGCACCTAGATATAGTGGGTTGAATAGTTGATAAGGCGCATTATTTGGTGGCGTCGACCTTTGACGAATGGCTTACGTAAGCCCTTTACAATGGTTTATGCATCGTATATAGTAAGGATGCTCGATCATGCACGTCAGAGTTTTATGTACTCTCTCTATCATATAGCTCACGGGAGTCCGGTATCTCTTCTCACTGTTGTGGGACGACGAGGACACCCACCTGGTTTAAGGGGGGCAACAGCACAAAG
>CALRHQ010000009.1 GCA_943359415.1 Candidatus Peribacteria bacterium | reverse complement strand
TCTGAAAAATGCTTTTAAACCTTCTGCGATCGTTGAGAGATCTGATGTCGAAATACGTAAGCAGGAAGAGCTAAAAGTGCTTGAACCTGTTGTTCATTTCGGAAATGTTGATGATGAAGTTGTATTCAAAGAAAATGGAATAAAATTTTATGTAGATGTTTTGGGTGGACAAAAAACAGGATTTTTTCTTGATCAAAGAGATGCGAGAAAAAAACTTTTGGAACTTGCGAAAGGTAAAAAAGTACTTAATCTGTTTTGCTATACAGGAGCTTTTAGCCTTTATGCAGCCAAAGGTGGAGCTACGAAAGTTGTATCTGTTGATAGCTCAAAAAATGCTACAGAGTTTGTTAAAAAGAATTTTGAATTGAATAAACTTGATTGTGGTGAAGTCGTTGTTGCAGATGTTTTTGATTTTCTTTCTACTGAAAAAGTAAAAGCTGGAGCTTTTGATATCATAGTTTGTGATCCACCTGCTTTTGCAAAATCCGGTGGAAATGTACAAAAAGCGCTTAAAGCCTATATGGATTTGAATAGAAAATGTCTTAATTTGCTTAAAAAAGATGGAATTTTGTTTTCAAGTTCATGTTCAGGAAGAGTTTCTATAGATGACTTCAGGAATACCCTAAAAATCGCTGCAGGTAGTGGAAAAAAGGATGTTCGTGTGCTTGCCACCATAGGTCAGGCTACTGATCATACCGATAAATTGTCTTTTCCTGAAGGAAGGTATTTGAAAACTTTGGTTTTACAGGTTTTGTAGACAGATAAATTGGCCTACCTTAGGGCCGTTGACTTATTTTTAGCATCCAGTATAATGAGATGTAATCTAATAAATATATGAACCCCAGCGATAATTCGGATGTTCCGCTGCCTGCCAATTTTGAAAAACTTGTAGACAGTGTTCTGTCCAAAAAACCAGTTCTAAAAAAAATTGTTTTGAATCATGGAAATAAGACTCTTCATGAATATGCCCAAGACTATATCGATGTAAATAGGGGACCTGGTTTTGCTAAAAGACAAAACGAGTTTTTGGCTGTGTTTAGACGATATACCATAGGATTACTCGGAAAAGATGTTGCAAATGCGGCGACACAACAATTGAAAAAAAGATATTTTGTTTCTACTGCAGATCATCATGGACCCGTAACTTCTCCGTTTTTCATAAATGGAAATTTGGTTACAGCTGTTCCTTATTTTGGGAATCCAGATCCTTTGCTCAAATATATTATCGTTTTATCTTGTGGAAATGTTTCCTTAAATAATTCTTCTTATCCAAGAGGTCTTTTGTTTACGGCTTATGCAAAAGATAAAATCATAAATCATAAAATATCATTTTTCCCTGCGAGCGACAGACTTTGTCCTGTTTTTGATTTCAGACCTTACACTGTTGATGATATAAATAATGCAAAAAAAGGCTTGAATGAAAAAATTAGAATTGGCGAATTAGGCAAGCCTGAAGCCGAAAAAGTACTCGAGATTTTGGATAAAATTTATTTGGATCCGGAAGTTTTGAAATGTAAAAATTTCTCTGAACAAGTAACGAAAACGAATTTTCATTTGTGGCAAAAATTCTTTGAACCGAGCCATGTTACTCCACCAAATTTAATTTATCTTGAGCAGGAAAGCCTTGTGCTTGAGCTTTTACGAAGTAAACATTTTGATCAGGATACTGTTATCCGACATATACTTTTTGATAAAGTTTTTGATTCTTTGATACAAAAATATTTTGATGGAATCCAAGGAGCCTTTGATACAAAAGAAAAACTTGGAACATATTTCTTCTGGGCTTTGCCAAAAGGTTCTAAATATCGTATACAGCTTTGGAGAAATGGAAATGAACTTGTCAGTGATGATGGAAATTATAGAGTTAAATTGACTCCTGAAGATTTACGTGCAGCTTTTGACAGGAAAGAACTTATTCCAAGTATGATGCTTTGTTATATTGTTCTTTCTTTTTATTATGGAATTAAATGTCTTGGTGGGTTTAGCCAGGTGAATTATCTGACTGACATGAAGAATGCATATATAAAAATGCAGGCCGATAGGGGCTATTATAGAAGCGTGGAGGTGTGTGCGAGGGCTCAAACAAAGGAAATGGGTGGAGACTTTGCTCTGGCATTCTTGAAGTGTCCAAACGGGGAAGTAATTCCTGCTACCGGTATTGATTTGGTTCTTTATGGATCTTCTGACACTTGGTCAAGGCTTGTACATAAGGCTGATGTTATTACTATCAAAGAGGCGATTTACTCTCTTATGCCTGAGTTTTACAAGATTGTTTATCCTGAAAAAGACAGAGATCCTGAACTTGTGGCTATCACTTCAGAGGACGCTACAAGAATCTTGGGGCTTGAGGAAAAAATGGAACCTTGTGCGGAAATAAAGAAAGAAGAGGCTTGATAAAATGAAATTTAAATGGTCGGGGTGACAGGACTTGAACCTACGACTTCTTGGTCCCAAACCAAGCGCTCTAGCCAACTGAGCTACACCCCGAAGTAAACCAATTTGTTTTTGACTGTTGGATTCTATACAATAATTACGTCATTGTTAAGTCAATTTTTCCTATGGAGATGTTTTATAGCAATATTGTTGGGACTTTGGTATTTGAAGATGATTCACCAAGGCCTGTTGCCATAGTCAAAGATTTGGTCATGGATCCTGATAAGGGAGCGTTGATCGCCTTTGTTTTAAATCAAAACAAGCAGTTAGTTGTTTCACCTATGGATGTGATTTCCTTTAAACAAGTGATGAAGATAAACAATGCTGATAATGTCGTTGAGGCTTCGGAAATTCTTCGAGTAAGCGAAGTTCTGAAGTCAGAAAGACCTATTTATGGAGCTAAAGTTTTTACAAAATCAGGGGAATACCTTGGAAAAGTGTTTGATTTTTCTATTGATGCAAAAACTTATGATCTAAATAAAATCTTTGTAGCTAAGGATATTTTGGGACTTTTTAGATATAATTCTTTGATTATTGCCGCAAAAAATATCATAGAAGTGAAGCCTTATAAAATAACAGTTAAAGACAATAAGGAACCTGAAAAAGAAGTAGGTTTGCAAAAAGTTGCAGTAAAAGAAATGGCTGCGTAACTTTTATTTGAGTAATAATCAAAAACCCTTCTTTGGTTTTCACCTTGGAAGGGTTTTCGCGGTCAACTATGTTTAATGTTCCTTTATTGTGTCACTGCTCCTCCTCCTGAGACTGTAGATGATGCAGCTCCAAGGATTGTATTGATAATAGCGAATGACAATAGAACGATTATGATACCAATTGCTGCGTACATAATGATTGTTTTTCCTTTTTTAGCCTTCTCTTCTTCTCCACCAGCTGTGATGTAAAGAATACCTCCGTAGATAACCATCAAGACTGATAGGAATCCTAGAAATGTTAAGAAGTAATTTACTATTCTTAGAGCTAGTTCTCTAAAATCTCCAGTTCCTCCTGTAGCTCCAGCTATTAGTCCAGGGCTATCTGATGGGCTTATAAAGCCGTTTGCCAATGCAGATGGAACGAACTGAACAAGCATGATTGCGCCTGTCATAAGCCCGATAAGAATAAGGGTCTGTTTAATGATTTTGGATGTTAATTTCATAGTGAGGTATGAGTTAAATAGTTTTACTTTTTGATTTTAACAAAACAAAAAAAAATATGCAAGATTGTGGAAGAAAACATTTGGGAAATGGAATAGACATGTCCACTCTCAATAGGTCATGCCATCGGTAGATTCTAACATGTACGAATCTACCGATTTTCACAGATACATGATCTGTGAAAAAGCATGACAAGCTATTGCTCGTAAACACATCTATCCCATTTCCTCCAATCATCTTTCTCCAACTATTTTCACTTCTTCTTCCAAATTAATCCCAAATTTTTCTTTGACTGTGGATTTTGCGAGTGCAACTAGGTCTTTGATGTCTTTTGCTGTTGCGCCACCGAGGTTTAGGATGAAGTTGCCATGGACCTCTGAAATTTGTGCGTTGCCTATGCGTGTGCCTTTTAGGCCTGCCTTATCTATTAACATACCTGCCGGTGTAGCAAGTGATGGATTTTTGAAAAATGAACCTGCAGAAAGACCTTTTGGTTGAGTAAAAACTCTTGGATCCTCCACTTTTTGAGGTTCACCTTTTTTGAGATGGAATGTCGCGTTTAATACGATTTCATTTGAATGTTTTATTTTGCTGTCACGGTAACCAAAGCCAAAATACCCAGGTTCTTCTTCGTGAATCTCTCCGGTTTCAGGATTTAGCAAAGTCGCTTTCACAAGAACATCTTTTGTTTCAAGTCCGTTACATCCGGCATTTCCTCTTACTGCGCCTCCGACTGTCCCTGGAAGGCCTATCCATTTTTCAAGCCCTGTAAGACCGCTTGATGCAGCCCTATTCATCATCAATGCGACTATAACTCCTGCATCTGCTGTGATATATTCATCTTTTATTTCAAGATTTTTAAAATCGATTTTTATCACAAGTCCACGGAATCCTTTGTCATCAAATAAAACATTTGTTCCCCCGCTTAAAATGAAGTAGGGAAGTGAGGAGTTTTTAGCGAAATTGATGAGATTTTTTAGAGTTTCTAGGTCTTTTGCTTTGCAGAAAAAGTCTGCAGGTCCACCGACTTTCAAAGTGCAGTATTTGTCCAAAGGTTCAGCTATAGTACCTTCCGGAAATATCTTGGTAAATTCGTTTTGTAAGCTTTCGTTAGCCATGGCAACAGGATACCATTTTTCTATTTTAAAATAAATTGACATTTATATTGGATTAAAATAGAATTCGCCTGCTTTAAAAAGCACGAGCCACCTTAGCTCAGCGGTAGAGCTACAGTTTTGTAAACTGTGGGCCGTCGGTTCAAATCCGACAGGTGGCTCCATTTTTAGTGTCTGGGTTCTGTTTTTAGGACCTTAGCTCTTCCTCAGTTCTACCCTCCACCCCCTCTTGACTGTTCGCCTTTTACGTGTTTTAATATAGTCTATCTTTAATATAGATTATGGCTATAGGAAAAACTGAGCCGCGGATTGTGCTGACGGAAATGGCGGAAGACATTACGTTAGAAGGTTTTATAGAGCGCTCTTTGGTTCATCTAATTCACAGCGATAACCTTGATGATTCTTTGGAAAAACTGAGATCTGAAGAATCTGCCATAGCAATATTTGAATTTATTATAGAAAGACTGCAGGCTTCAGTTCCACTTTCCAGAGAAGCTCCTCCAGCTGTAACTGAAAAAGATATTCAATATTGTTTTGTGGATGATATTATTTCAAATTATGATGGATTTGATAAATCAAATTTGTTCTTTAGAAAATTAAAGGAATTATTGGAAACTTTTCCATATGAAGTTACATTGAGAGCAATTTTACAAAGAAGGGATCAATTTATCTTGAAAATCCTTGTTTTGCTAAGATTTATTTCTGAAAAGAAAAAATCACGATTGGAATTGGGGCAATCTGGAGTAGACCAGTTTATGTATAATTTCGGAAATGACAATGATCTTCTTGATCTTGAAAAAGGAAATGTTTCACAATTGGAACTTATCGCTAAAATTTTAGAAAGCCGAAGTGCTGATATAGAATTAATTCCTTGTGGAGAAGGTGGTAGATTTCGTTGCTATAGAGTAAAGATTAAAGCACGTGGGCAAGTTGGGGTTGAATGGGATTATACAGATGTTGTTATAAAAGTGATGAAAGATCTTGTGGCGCAAAAAGCGCAATTTGGATTGTTTGCGCAATTTAAAAAAGAACATGGATTGGTTTTAAATCATTATGGAGATGACTATGTTTTAGATACACATTTTCATGATCCACAAAGAAGGCTTCCTGTTTTTTCATCTCGTCATGAAAATATAAATAGACATTTGGTTTTTCAAGAATATGTTAATGGAGAAAGTATATTGGGTGCATGTAGAGATCCGTTTCTTGCGCAACATTTGTTAAATGTTTTGCCTAAATATATTGCTCTTTATGAGTCAATGGCTGAAACCCATGGCAAAGCCATAGATTGTGCGTCAATAGCGAAAAGAAATGTTCTTGTCAGACGTGGATTAAACCCTTCACGTAATGATAAAGATGATTTGAGTATATGGATTGTTGATACTAATAACTTGATATCTGTGGACTCCGCAAAATATAGAAAATTGTTTATCGACAGGCATACTGGAGAGAATCACTACTTGGCAAGACTACGTCAATTTGTCAGAGACAGAGCATTGCCTGAAAATTTAGGTAAAGAGCCATCTGTTGGCTAGTAAACTTCTTTCAGATAACATTCTTCGCAACAAACTTTTTCCTGTCTGTCCGGACTGAAAGTTGTCAAAATTGTTTTTTCACATTTGCTACAATTTCTTTTCCAAAATTTTCTTGGATTTCTTTGATGAAACCTGTCCAAATGTCTTTGGTTTGGTGAACGTCTTGGAAGTGGAATTTTTTGTTTTTTATAAAAGGTTAATTCTTGCGGTGTTATTTTGAAAAGTTTTCCTGTCTCTTCACATTCAATCGCGGAATTTAAAATATCATCTTTTATGTCAGTGATATTGTCCGGCAAATCTTTTGCGTGGATTGTGTTTTTTACGTCAGAAACCGGAGTTTCGTAATCATCCCATTTCAATCCTTTTGATAAAACCTGTTCTTTTGTCATAGAATAATACATTTGCGCTGAGCTCTTGTTGTAGCCAAAAGGTGAGATTGTTGTTGGGAAAAATTCGCCCCATTCGCCTGTAGTCTTCATGTGTTCTATAATTTCCGGAACAAGTTCTTCGTATTGTTCTTTCGTGTATTGTTTGTTTAAAATGCAGTAATTTTTGCGCATCATTCCGACACATGCGAAACAATTTTTCGAGGCTTCCGTATACCAACAATACAAAAGATCCGATGAGCCCATGTGACAATTGTAAGAAAAAAGCAGGTGGTAACTGTTTTCACCTACAATTGAACACTCGTATGATTCTTGTAAATTGCTTCCATATTGATAAATGTCTTGAACGTTTTTAGCCCCTAGCACAAGCTGAAAACAATACTTCGCGCTTTCCACGTCTTCACAATCGAAACAAAATTTTGCTTCTTTGCAGTTTATCAAATGATCGCCCAAGGAATCTTGCAAATTGTACCCCTGATATTCTTTGAAAAAATGATCTTTCTCAACTTCTTTTCTTCTTTTTTTAAATTCTTGGCACTCCTTATATGAGCCCAAATCTATCTCTTTCATCTTTTTTTCATATTCTTCGCGAGATAATTGTTTGTTTTCGAAACAATATTCTTTTTCTCGTAAACCGACACATTCAAAACAGTTTTTACAACCAATGCAATCCCTTAAGAATGCGCTGGAATGACAATTCATACAATCCTGAGAATATTTAAGTCCGTAGCATTTGTGACAATCAATACATTCATAACAAAGTTCTGAGTGTAGGTTATAGAAGCCATCAACGCATAAAATATTTTTTTTGAATCCATAGCCATAATAACAATCCTCGCAGAAATCCGCGTGCATGATCAAGTAACAATTTTTGCAGCTACCTGCATAGTGAATATAATCGGAATTAATGCATGTTCCTTGAACATTTAATGCTAGCGCCGGAACAGTCTTTTCCAACTCTGAAATTTGTTCAAAAATAGGTCTAGTAAAATCTACGTCTTTTCCATAATCCGACGAATCCCATTTATCACTATGCCAACATTCGCGGCAATAAATAGGCTTATTTAAGTGTGGTGGATATCCGGAAAGAGTTCTTTTTTTACACATTCCGCATTCTCCAGAATACAGAAATTGCTCATTGCAAGGTGCAAGTCTTCGCTGTTGCCTGCATTGCGGACATAAAGTCGGAGTGGTGATTTCGTATTTTTTATTTACAATAACTGGCGCTACTTTTTCTAGGAACTTTAAATCATCATCTGTTATCTCAAATCCTTGATTACAATTTTTGCAGGTTTTGTTCACGTTGTCGTGGTTATTTGGATTTAAGGATAAATCCTGTTTATCGTCCTTGGGAAGGGGATTGTTTCGCGGACGTGGTGAGTGCCGCAAATCCAACCTGTAAGACGTTCCAAGCCTATTCCGAAGCCGCTGTGTGGCACTGAGCCGTACTTTCTCAAATCCAAATACCAATTGAAGGCTTCGACCGGCAAATTATGCTCTTTGATTCTGCCTAAAAGCACATCGTAATCGTCTTCACGTTGGCTTCCACCAATGACTTCTCCGTATCCTTCCGGAGCAAGCATGTCCGCGCAAAGTGCAACTTTTGGATTTTCAGGATCACGTTTCATGTAAAAAGCTTTGACTTCTGCAGGATATTTTTCGATAAAAATCGGTTTGTCGTATTTTTGTGTAAGAATCGTTTCGTCTTCTGCGCCAAGGTCTTGTTCGTGGCTTATTGTAGAGCCCATTGCACGTAATTCTTCGACTGCATCATAATGAGTTTTTCTATAAAATGGCGCTTGAACTTTTTTCAAAGGTTCGATATCTCGTTCCAAAGTTTTCAGTTCTTCCATGCGAGTTGCTAAAACTTTTTCGATAACAAAACAAACAAGTCCTTCCTGAATTTTCATATTTTCTTCGTGCTCGACAAACGCGGCTTCCGCATCCATCATCCAAAATTCTGTTAAATGTCTGCGAGTTTTTGATTTTTCAGCTCTGAAGACAGGACCAAAATCGAAACATCTTCCGACTGAAAAAATTGCGGCTTCGATGTATAGCTGTCCGGATTGTGACAAATAAGCCTTTCCTTCGTCGAAATATTCCATTTCGAAAAGTTCTGTCGTACCTTCACATGCATTTGGAGTCAAAATCGGAGCATCGATTTTTATATAATTATTTTTGTTTAGGTATTCGTAAATTGCATTTATTATTGTATTTCTTATGACTTGGATAGCGCGTTGCTTTGGAGAACGAAGCCATAAATGCCTATTCTCAAGCAAGAAATCGATACCATGTTCTTTTTTTGCGATTGGATAATCTTCTTTCACAAGTTGGACAATGTCGATGTCTTTTACCTGAAGTTCATACGTATTTTCGAACTTCGGATGTTTTGAAATAACTCCTGTAATTCTTACTGAAGATTCCATCGTAAGTGACTCCGCTTTTGCAAAAATTTCTTCAGAAACATCATTTTTTACTACGATTCCTTGTGTAATATCTGTGCCGTCACGAAGCTCTAGGAAATAAATTTTGCCGCTTCCACGCTTATTAAACATCCATCCTTCTATAAGGATTTCTTCACCTACGTGATCTTTAAAGTCTTTTATGAAAATTTTTGTAGCCATTTTAAAAAAATTAAATTTTTATTTGGTAGTGGAGTATACACTAGGACACTGGCGTGAGCCAATGCATGTATCTTTTGTTTTCTCCGATTGATATTTCGTCGTAAAGTTTTTTTAGTTTTTTTGTGATTTCACCTTCTTTTCCGTTTCCTATTTTCTTTCTGTCTACGGTCCCAATCCATGAAATTCTCGCTGCCGTTCCAGTCAAAAACAATTCGTCAAACATGTAAAGTGTCGAGCGATCAAAACTTTCTTCTCTCACTTTTTGACCAAATTCTTTTTCTATTATTTCTATGACTGATCTTCGCGTAATTCCATTTAAATTGTTTAATGAAAGATGTGGAGTAAAAATTTCTCCATCCTTAATCCCGAAAATATTTGCTCCGGAAGCCTCACAAACTTTTCCGTCGCGATTTAAGAATATTGCCTCATCATAGCCATTTTCTTTGGCTTCTTTTTTTGCCAATGCTGAATTTATATATCCACCTGTGGCTTTCGCTTTTGATGAAATCATATCGTCGTCGAATCTTCTCCAGCTTGAAATGCAGACATCAAGGCCTTTGTCGCTCAAATAATTTCCAAGTGGAATCATATAAATCGCTAGATCTTCTTCAGGATGATCAAGCCCCGGGACTACATCTATAGAGCCTGCGTAAACTATTGGTCTTACATAAATATCTTCTTTTGCTTCGTTTTTTTTGACCAAATCTGTGACTATTTTTATGAATTCTTTTTCTGTTATATCAAAATCAAATCCTAAAATTTTTGTAGAATCTTTCAGGCGATTGTAGTGTTCTGCAAGCCTAAAAAGGTAGATGCTGTCTTTTGATTTATTGTAATTCCCACGAATTCCGGAGAAGCATCCCAACCCATATTGTATAGCTTTGCATTGGATTGGCACGACGGCTTCCTCTGATTTACAGAATTTTTTCCTTATGTATGTGAACTTAAAACTTTTTGACATTATATGGCGTTATTTTGTATGATTTTATCCTTAAAAAGGCTAATTCACAAATAGAGTTTGCATATAGAGCTCTTTTGGATATAATCTTGCTACCGAATGAGCAAGATGGGTAGGTACCAGAGCGGTCAAATGGGGCAGACTGTAAATCTGCTGGCTAACGCCTACGGGGGTTCGAATCCCTCCCTGCCCACCATTTGTAAAACAGCTATGCCAAAGGCATGGGTGGTTTACAACTTGCTATAGCGATGGATGAGAAGTTTATGCCCCGAAGGGGTAAATCCCTCCCTGCCCACCATAAAATTTACAAACATGTATCAGTCTACAACAACAATGATGATGGCGATGATGATGCGTCCTATGCGGGGGCTGATGTGTTGTATGTAAAAGAATTTCAAAACACACTCTCTCCGCAAAACGGAGGGATTTTTTTTATTATTTAATCTTTAAAAAATATGAGCGGACTTTTAGAAACACAGGTGTTGTTTGGACCTTATGGAAGCGTATTCGACAAATTAGGTCCGAAAATTGGATTACCTGACTTGAATGATTCAGCAAATATATTACAAGGAGGAAGACATAGAGAAGAACACTTGAGATTGGCTCGTCAATATTTGAAAGCCGGTGCAAGAGTTGCGACTACAAATACTTTTGGGGCTAGACGTTTTCTTCATAATGGAGATCCACAGACTTATAAAGAACTTATCGGTGCACATGTAGATGTTGTGCGCGAGGCTTTGAACGGCACAAAGCGTAGAAGTTTGGTTGCCGCTTTTGGGCCAGCCGGAAAGGATTGTTATGTTCCAGAAGATGCGCCTGATACGGCTGAAGAATGCAGAGATTTTCATGCTGAACAATTAGCTGTAGCGAAAGAACTTTGGAATAAATTCGGAATAGACGTGGCTCTTTTTGAAACTATTTGTACACGCAGAGAAGGACTTGGTGCTGTTTTGGCTGCACAGAAACTCGGTCTTCCGGTAGTTCCGAGTTTTGTGATTGATAAAGATGCAAAACTTTTTGATGGAGAACCTTTGGTGGATGCACTGAAACAAATTGATTCTGCTACAGGAAATTATGCTTTAGGTTATGGAATCAATTGTTGTCCTATCGAAGGTGCCGAAAAAGCCCTAAGCGTAGCCAACGGAATGAGGCATAGAGTTTTGATGGTTTATCCAAATTCTTCCAGTGAAGATCCGCGAAAACTACAGGAAAAGAAGGGAGTTGTGCATTTACATGATCGTGAAGACAGTGCAAAAAGGCTTGTGGGTATGGTCAAACACAATCCGAACATAAGAGCCGTCGGCGGTTGTTGTGGATATGATAAAAAAGCCATCGCTCTACTTGCGAAAGAAGCGAGCGGGAGGAGGGTTGTGATTTAGGCTAGCATTTCTTGAACCAATTTATTCACGAGTCCACCGTCGGCTTTGCCTTTTGTTTTGGGCATTATTGCGCCCATTAGTTTGCCGATGTCGGCTTTTGAAGAAGCGCCTGTGGCAGCCATTGCTTCTTTGATTATGGCTCTGATTTCATCTTCGCCAAGTTGTGGTGGAAGATATTTTTCTAGGACTTTTAGCTCTGCTTTTTCTTTTTCGGCAAGTTCCATGCGTCCTCCTTTTTCAAATTGTTCGATCGAATCTTTGCGTTGTTTGATTTCCTTTCCAATCAATTGGATGATTTCTTCGTCTGTTGCGACTTTAGGTTCACCAGCTGTTTCAACTTTCATGATTGCTGTTTTTAGCAATCTGATAGCGGAAAGCGAAGCTTCGTCTTTTGACCTCATTGCTGTCATCAGGTCTTGTTGTAGTTGTTCTTTCAGTGTCATATTTTTACCAGGTTATGTTTTTTATTTCGGCTGGATCGTCGCCGTTTTCAATAATATATTTTTGGTGATCTTCTATCTTTTTGTTTAACATTTTTATTATTTTGTCTTTCTTTTTTGAGACTTCTTTGTTTGATTTTGCGCCTTGTTCAAGCAGTTCTATCATTAAATGATAGCGACTTACTTTATTTGAAATTTTCAAATCAAATGGTGTTGTAGTCGACCCTTTTTCTTCATATCCGCGAATCACAAATCTTTTGGAAGACGCATAAGGCCATAGTAATTGTTCTATATCATTTACATATCCGTGATAACTTAAAACTACAGGCTTATCCTCTGTAAAGTACTGACACAAGCCTTTTTCCGTGTTTGCTGATTTTTTACTTTTTATGTCATCACCGAGGCTCATCGATGTGATTTCAGAAATATTTACGTATCTTATTTTTAATTCCGGCATCAATTCTTTACAAAGTTTTACAGCATAAATTGCTTCTTCCGTGATGTAATCTCCGGCTGATGCAAGCACTACATCAGGATTTTTTGTACATTCTTTTCCTCCTACCCATTCCCATGTGCCTATTCCATTTTTGGCTTGTTGCCTTGCTTCTTTCAGCGTAAGCCATTGTGGCATTTCGTGTTTTCCTGCAACTATTACAGAAATTGTGTTTGGTTTTGACATAGCTTCTTCAAAAGCAACAATCAAAGAATTAGCGTCAGAAGGGTAATAAACCTGAGCGAATGAACTATGTTTGTGAATTATGTTGCTGACAAAACTTGGACTCTGATGGGAAAATCCATTGTGGTCTTGTCTCCATCCGAGGCTTGATAGAACGTAAACTGCTGCCGGTACAGGTTTTCTCCATTTGATATTCATTGATTGCCTCAAAAATTTTGCATACTGATCAACCATGCTGGAAATGATTGCTGCAAAGGCTTCATATGTGACAAACATTCCATGTCGACCTGTCAAAATATACCCCTGCATCATGCCCTGAAGCGTATGTTCGCTTAGCATTTCCGTGACGCGCCCCTCCTGTGAGATATATTCATCGTTTGCTTTGATTGGCCATACATAGCCACGCAATGTTTCTTCAAAAATTTTGTGAAGTTTGTTTGATTCAAGTTCATCCGGACAAACAAGTCTGAAATTATTTTTATTTAATTTATAAATATCACGCAAAAATCCTCCGGCCGTAATCATGCTGTTTGCTGTTTTTTCCCCTCTGTTAGCAAATTTCGCTTCATGTTTAGAAAGATTCGGAAGTGCAATTTTTTTATAAAAATTTCCGCCGATTGTGTGAGGGTTTGTTCCCATTCTGTATTTTCCTGTTGGCACAAATTCTAAAATTTCTTTTTTTGGTCTACCTTTTTCATCTAATAATTCTTTGATTTTGTAGCTTTTTAACCATGTTTCTACGGCTTTTAGTGCTGATGGATCTTTTTTCAAATCATCAATCGGAATTCCATGAGAATGAAATGAGCCTTCGATTGGAGTTTTTTTGAAATCGTGAATTCCGTGCCATCCTTTTGGAGTCCGAAGTAAAATTACTGGCCACTTTGGTTTCAAAATTTTGTTTTCTTTTCGTGCTTTTCTTTGAATTTCCTTTATCAAACTATAGGCTTGCTCAAGCGCAGAAATCATTTCTACTTCCGCTTTTGGTTCTTCAACAATGATAGGTTCATATCCATATCCTAAAAAAAGTTTTTTTAATTCTTCATTGCTCATTGTTCCGTAAATTGTAGGATTTGAAATCTTGTATCCGTTGATATGAACTATCGGTAAAACCGCTCCGGAAGTTTTTGGATTTAAAAATTTATTCGCATGCCATGCCGCGGCGAGTGGCCCTGATTCGGCTTCTCCGTCTCCAACTGCAACCGCAACAATCAAGTCAGGATTGTCCAAAGCCGCTCCAAAAGCGGTGGAAAGGCTATACCCCAATTCTCCTCCTTCAAGAATTGAACCCGGAACAGATGGAGTTACGTGACTCGGAAAATGGCTGTGTGGCCAGCTAAAATCATGTATCAATTTTCCCATTCCTTTGCCGTCACGAGGAAATTCTTTGTAAAAATCTTTGATTGTTTCATCTGCAAAAAGATTGGCTAAAACTGCCGGTGCTCCATGTCCAGGCCCTGCTATAAACATCATTTCGCATTTGTGTTTCCAGATGAGGTAATTTAAATTTGCGTAGATAAAATTTAGTCCCGGGACAGTGCCCCAATGGCCTAGCACACGCGATTTTACGTCGTTTGTAGAAAGATTTTTTTCTAATAAAAAATTATCCTTCAAGTAGAGCATTGCGGCCCCCATATAGTCCGTATAACGTCTATATTTTTCCATCCATTTGAGTGCTTTTTGGTCTGTTGTTGTCATAATGTATGAGGAATTTAAGTGAAGTTTTTTCTGTTAATTAGATTATCAATTTTAGCTTGTATGGTAAAGGAAATCTTATTTGCTATAATCTTATTATGGAATATGGTTTTTGGGAAAATTTGAAAAGGCCGATAATAGGTTTGGCGCCTATGGATGGCGTCACTGATCCAGCTTTTAGATACATGGCTGCCAGTAAAGGTAAGCCTGCTGTCATGTTTACTGAATTTGTGAACGTAGAAGGACTTGCTCGTGGAGTTGAAAGAATGCTTCCCTCGTTTTTCTATTCTGCAAAAGAACGCCCTGTTGTAGCACAACTTTTCGGAACAGAAACTGATTCTTTTTATAAAGCTGCCGTCATGCTTTGCTACCTCGGCTTTGATGGAATAGATATCAATATGGGCTGTCCTGTAAGTAAAATCGCTAGCAAAGGTGCCGGAGCGGCGCTTATCAGAAATCCGAATCTGGCTAAAAAAATCATTAAAAATGTTGCAAAAGGAATCAATGATTTTGCCAATGGAATCAGTCTTGAAAAGGCCGGAGTTCATAAAAATATTATTTCTTTTATAAAGAAAAATAAAAATATGTTCGGTGGTAAAGATGGAGTGATTGTAAAAAATTCTGATAGAAAAATCATACCATTGTCGGTAAAAACACGAATCGGTTATGATGAAATTTGTGCAGAAGAATGGGCTAAAACATTGATAAGCACAGGCATAAAAACCCTCACTATGCACGGGCGAACACTAAAACAACTTTATAGTGGAGAAGCAAATTGGGAAGTTCTTGGCAGGGTCGCAAAAATTTGCAAAGAGAATGGTGTTATCTTTTTAGGCAATGGAGATATTTCTTCCCTTGACGACGCAAAAGAGAAAATAAAAAAATATGGATCTGCCGGTGTGCTTGTAGGTAGGGCAACAAATGGCAATCCTTGGTTCTTCAAAGGAAAAGAGCCTACGCTAAAGGATAGACTGAATGTCATAAAAAAACATGTAAAATACTTTGAAAAATTATCTCATTTGCCTTTTCAAACTTTGAAAAAACATTTGGCGTGGTACACAAAAGGGTTTGAAGGCGCGAAAGAAATGAGAATGAGTTTCATGCAGGCGCAGAGCGGAAAAGACGTATATGATGTCATCGAAGAATTTTCAAAAAAGATTAAGTAATATTTCATGTCACGAAGAAAATTAAAACATTTTGAACAACTAAAAACTTTTGGAAACACTTTCGAAACACCTGAAGAAAAATCAAAATTTTCTTGGCAGGATTATTTTGGAAACAAAAATCCGATAGTTCTAGAATTGGCTTGCGGCAGGGGATATTATACGATTGCTCTTGGTCAAAAATTTCCTGATAAAAATTTTATAGGAGTTGATATAAAAGGACATAGAATCTGGGCTGGCGCGAAAAAAGCGTTTGATGCGAAGATGAAAAACGTAGCTTTTATAAGACATTATATTGATGAATTAAAATCATACTTTGAAAAAGATGAAGTTGATGAAATTTGGATAACTTTTCCGGATCCGTTTCCTCGCGTAGGAAAGGCAAAAAAAAGACTTACTTCTCCGAAATTTTTGGAAATTTACAGAAGAGTTTTAAAGCCGAATGGAATAATACATTTAAAAACAGACAATGAAAATTTGTTTGAATATTCAAAAAAAACCATGGAAGATTTTGTATGTAAAAATGAAAAATGTGGCTTTAAGATGGAAGAAGTCTTGTATGACCTACACTCAAAAGATCCTGTTCCTGAACTTCTTCAGATTACTACACATTACGAAGGAATGTTTTTAAAAGAGGGGCGAAAGATAAATTACCTGCGTGCTATCAGTTTAGTTGATAAAATATGTAGTTCAGATAAAGCTCCAAAGAAAGCCATAGAACATAAGGCAAAAAAACTTCGTTGACAAACGCAACTGAGTTGCGTTAGGATGGACTGAGATGAATAAATTTGATGAAAAAATTGAAGAATTGCGAACACAGGGGTTTCGCATAACAAAGACTAGAAAAGGAATTTTAAAAATCCTTTTTTCCTCCAAAAATCCTGTTAGCGTAATGTACATAAAAGATCTACTGACAAAACAAAAAATTGACGCGAATAAAACTACTATATATAGGGAGCTCGATTTTTTGCTTAAAAATGGTTTTATAGAAAACGTTAAACTTGATTCTAAAATGACATTGTATGAGATCTGCTCCAGTCATCATCATCATGTAAAATGTCTGACATGCAGTAAAATTTTTGAAATAGAATTGAATGAAGATATTCTAAAACATGAAAAAAAGATTTTTGCAGAAACAGGAGTAAAAGTTTTAAATCACATCTTCGAATTTTTCGGTACTTGTAAGCCATGTAGTATTGATAGACTAAAAACCAGAAATATATGAAAAAAATTATTATTTTATCATTTTTATTTATATTTTTATTTGGATGTTCAAAAACGAATTCTGTTTCTAATGTTGCGAAAGAAAATGGGGCTTATATAAAACTGAAGATAATTGCCACGATGTTTCCCGTTTATGATTTCGCAAAAAGTATTGGAGGAGAAAAAACGCAAGTCTCTTTATTGACGCCTCCTGGTTCAGAACCTCATGATTATGAGCCAACTGCTTCAGATTTGATAAACATTAATAATGCGGATATTTTTGTTTACACAGGAAAATTCATGGAAGTATGGGTCGCAGAGATGCTGAAAGGCGTTACAAATGACAAGATTGATATTGTAGATACAAGCAATGGAACTAAAATTTTCGAAGACGATCCTCATATATGGCTTGATTTTGAGCACAATCGAATCATGGCTAAAAATATTGCAGATGCCATGATTAAAAAAGATCCATCCAATAAAGATTATTATGAAAAAAATCTGAAAGATTTACTTACTAAAATTGATAAAATAGATAATGATTATTTTACGACTCTTTCTACTTGTAAGACAAAAAATATTGTTTTTGGCGGACATTATGCTTTCGGATATTTGGTTAGAAGATTTAATCTTGAATATGTCGCAGCTCAAGGGTTTTCTCCTGACAGTGAGCCAACGGCTAATGATTTGATTAAACTTGTAAGACATATTAATGAAGAGAATATTGGATATATCTTTTACGAAGAGCTTTCTTCTACAAAAGTTCCAGAAACAATATCAAAAGAAACAGGCGCGAAAATGCTTCTTTTAAGTAACTTGGAAAGTTTAACTAAAGATGAAGTTGATAGTGGTAAAACTTTTATAGATGCAATGTATGAAAATTTGAGTAATATAAAGATAGGACTTGATTGTAAATAATATGGAAAAAATTGTTGAAGTTAAAAATTTGAGTTTCAAGTATGGTGTTGCGGAAGTGCTTAAGGATGTCACTTTTTCGATTGATCGTGGAGATTATGTAGGTCTTGGCGGCCATAATGGCTCTGGAAAAACAACTCTTGTTAAAATTATTCTTGGGCTTATTACTCCTGATGTCGGAGACATTTCAGTTCTCGGAAAAAATCTGAAGAAATTTAAACAATGGTCTAAAATCGGATATTTACCACAGAGCCTTTCTCTTTTTAATCCGATTTTCCCTGCAACTGTTTATGAAGTTGTCTCTTTGGGACTTATTTCAAAGAAAAAATTTCCACGAAGAATCACAAAATCAGATGAAAAAATTGTAGATAATGCTCTTCAAGAACTTGAGATTATTGACCTTAAAAATAAGCTTATTTCAGAGCTTTCCGGTGGACAGCAACAAAGAGTTTTTCTTGCTAAAGCGCTTGTAAATGAGCCTGAACTTTTGATTTTGGATGAACCAAGTAATGCGCTTGATTCAAAAAGTAGAAATCATTTTTTTGATTTACTCCATGACTTAAATAAGAAAAAAGGTACTACGATTATTTTGATAACTCATGATATAGGGCATATTGGAGAGCATGCGAATAAATTGCTTTATCTGGATAAAAATATTGTTTTTTATGGAAAGCTTTCTGAATTTTGCGACTCTGAAAGTATGGAAGATGTTTTCGGTCGTGAATCTCAACATTTAATATGCCATCAACATTAATATGGATATCAGTTTTTTTGAATTTATAAATTATAGTTTTGTACAAAGGGCATTTATTTCCGGAATTTTTGTTGGCATTTTATGTTCTATCCTTGGATTATTTTTAGTCCTGAGAAAACTTTCACTTATCGGAGATGGACTTGCTCATGTTAGTTTTGGAGCGATAGCTTTAGGCGTATTTTGCGGCTTCTATCCAATATATTTTGCAATTCCGATTGTGATCATCTCATCAATCTTTATAGTCAAATTGACTCAAAAAGCAAAAATTTATGGAGACACTGCGATAGGAATTGTATCTTCCGTAGGACTTGCAGGTGGAGTTCTTTTGGCTAGCGCATCTAACGGATTCAATGTGTCGCTATTGAGCTATCTTTTCGGAAATATTTTAGCAATAAGCACTTCTGAAACGTATTTATCTATAGCTCTTTCCTTGGTAGTGCTTGCGATTGTTTATCTTTTATATTATGAACTTTTTGCGGTTACTTTTAACGAAGAACAGGCAAATGTTACAGGAATCAAAAGCGACAGAATAAATCTTTTATTGGTTATTTTGACAGCAATTACTGTCGTACTTGCAATAAGGGTTGTTGGTATAATGTTAGTTTCTTCATTTTTCATATTGCCTGCTGTTACAGCTTTGCAAATATCCAAAGGATTT
Source organism: Candidatus Peribacteria bacterium (assembly GCA_943359415.1). Classification (GTDB taxonomy): domain Bacteria; phylum Patescibacteriota; class Gracilibacteria; order UBA1369; family LOWO2-01-FULL-3; genus UM-FILTER-38-24. Next base: position 403 of record CALRHQ010000009.1, on the reverse strand, counting down.
AAATCTGCAATTTTTGTTTCCGCATTCACCGCTATTTTGTCTGTCATTATCGGCATTTTTGCATCTTTTTATCTCAATCTTCCTGCCGGTGCTTCTATAGTGATAGTAAACTTTATTTTATTTTTGCTTTCATTTTTATGGAGAAAAAGCATGTAAAGGCTTGACTTCATTTTTTTGCCGAGTTACCATATACCCGTACCCTAGGTGTGGGTGTATCATCGTACTAAATAACATTTATTAAATGTCCAAAGAAAAAACAATTATAAATTTCAAAAAGGCGCACTCTCTTCTTGCAAAGATAATAAAGATGACCGAAGACGGTAGTTATTGCATCGATATCATGCATCAAAATATGGCTGCAGTCGGTCTTTTAAAGTCTGCGCATCAGATGCTGATGGAAAAT
>CALRHQ010000008.1 GCA_943359415.1 Candidatus Peribacteria bacterium | reverse complement strand
CTTGGAGGTGACGTTGGAGTGAGAGTGAATTACGCCGCCATAGAACTACTTCCATCTTCACGATGCATTATGAGGAGGAACTCTTTTACCATGAGTGTCTCTCAGAGCATATATAGCTGAGATTTTGTTTGATGTGCTTCTAATAGAATCTTAGTTATGCTAGATGAAGATTTAGCCGAAATATACAGTGTTGAGACCAAGGTCCTTAATCAATCAATTCGTAGAAACAAAGAAAGATTTTCAGAAGGATTCATGTTCCAACTTTCAGTGGCGGAATTTTCAAACTTGAGGTCACAATTTGTGACCTCAAGTTCAGGAGGCCGCAGATACATGCCATTTGCCTTTACCGAGCATGGGACTGTAATGCTTGCCAGTATACTGAAAAGTAAACGAGCTATTCAAATGAGTATAGAGGAGGTTAAAGCTTTTGTTCGGCTTCGCCATGTACTCGCATCACAAAAAGATATGGAGAAACAACTCGCTGAAGTTCGTAGTTTCATCCTTAAACAAGCCAATCAAACAGATCGAGAGTTTAAAAAAGTGTGGAAAGCTATCGAAGATTTGTCCAATCATCCTGAAGATAAGCCAACTACGCCAATCGGTTTTAGGATTGACTGAGATTTTCTTGGAGCAGGTGAGGGGAATCGAACCCCTATCTACAGCTTGGAAGGCTGTAGTAATAGCCATTATACGACACCTGCATCTTGCTTAATTTTAAAACTTCTTTTAAAGCAGAGAAAATCTACCCAAAACTGTACTAAATTTCAAGAGAAAATTTCTTACCATATCTCAACTTCCTCTTTCGCTTTTGGAATATACACATCCTTATATCCATTTTCAGCCAAAGCCCCGGAAAATGATTCTAGTTGTTTTTGTTCTCCATGAACCAAGAATATCTTTTTTAGTTCTTTTACTCGACTGATATAATCCAATAAATCGCTTCTGTCAGCATGAGCAGAGAAAGCATCCATAACATAAACTTCTGCTCCTACTTGATATGTATCTCCAAAAATATTAACCTCTCCGGCCCCTTCAACAAGTTTCCTTCCAAGTGTATTTTCAGCCTGATATCCAACAATCAAAATCACAGTTTTTTTGTTTTCTATATTGTTTTTCAAATGATGTAAAATCCTTCCATGTTCACACATTCCAGATGCTGCAATGATAATCATAGGGCCGGATTTCTCGTTCAAGGTCTTCGATTCTTCAACACTTCTTGTATATTTCAATCTGCCAAAACCAAAAGGGTTATCACCATGCTCAATGAATTCTTTGATGACCTCAGGTCCAAAACATTCCAAATGTGATCTGAAGACTTCTGTCACGTTTCCGGCAAGAGGACTATCAACATAAATAGGAATTTCAGGGATTTTTTTATCTCTTGTCAGCATGTTCAAATGATAAACAACTTCCTGTGTACGCTCTAGCGCAAAAGCAGGAATAATAAGCCTGCCACCATTTTCACAAACTTTATTTACAATAACGGCCAAATCATCTTGAACAGTCTGAAGTGCCTTGTGTAATCTGTTTCCATAAGTGCATTCGGTAATCAAAACATCAGTTGGAGGAATAGGTTGTGGATCACGCAAAATAGGAAGTCCACGTCTACCAAGATCTCCTGTAAAACAAAGTCTCAAATGTTCTTTTTTTTCTTCATCAAATAAAACCATATGAGTAAGCGCTGATCCAAGAATATGCCCTGCATCGTAAAATGAAACGACCATGCCATCTACAACAACAAAACTTTGTTCATATCCAACACCTCTAAACAGTTGCAAAACTTTTTCTGCATCTTTAGAGGTATAAAGAGGCTCTTTCATATCCTCTTTTTTCAATTTTTTCTTTTTCTTCAAATATTCCATTTCACTTTCTTGGATGAAGGCACTGTCCATAAGCATATAATTGCAAAGATCACGTGTAGCATGAGTACAATAAATAGGCCCGGTGTATCCATTTTTCGCAAGGATAGGCAAATCTCCACTATGATCAATATGAGCATGAGAAAGGATTACCGCATCCAGCTCTTTAGGATCAAAAGCAAGGTTTACATTTTTATCATAAGAATCTTTTCTTTTTCCTTGAAACATTCCGCAATCTAAAAGAATTTTTTTATTATTAAATGTGATCAAATGTTTTGAACCGGTAACTTCTCCAGCGGCTCCTGCAAATAAAATTTTCATAAGGGTTTTGTAAGATTTTCTTTAAACTTTTAACTCCAAAATTATATCATTAAAACAAAATTATATCATCAAAGTTTTTACTCGGAAGCGACAATCTCGAAATTTTCTATTTCAGCTTTAGTATCTTCATCATAATTTCCGTATGAAACAAATTTTTGTATCCATTTCTTTTTTTCATCATCAGTCATAAGTCTAGACTGCGATCTTTCACTTTTCATAGGAAAAAGATTTACAACTGTTTTAAGAACATTACCATCGTGAGAAAGGTCTATTCCGAGAGCAAGTTCTTCCTGAGTATCGGTTGACCAATACTGATCAAAAACAAAATTACCTAAAGAATAAAAAATAAATTTTCCATTATATTCTTCAAAACTCTGAACCACATGAGGATGATGTCCTATGACGAAATCAGCACCGGCATCAACAAAAGCATGCCCATAATCAGTTTGTGTTCTATTTGGTTTATGGCTGTATTCGACTCCCCAGTGAACTGAAACGATAACATAATCAGAATTTTCTTTAACCTCTTCTATAAGCGCTATAGCATTTTCGAGATTTAGTCGTGAAGTAATATCATGAAAACACACAAAAGCTACTTTTTCTCCATCAGTAAAAAGTCCGCCGGAAGAATCATCAATTGAAACACGAACACCACCTTCACCATAATAAACACTTCCTTCTTCCTCTTCACTTGGATGTCCGCACCAGCCAAGATCCGCGTCATTAAAAGCTTTCACAGTCTTTTCACGGCCACTCCAACCTTGATCGATTGCATGATTATTTGCGATCGATAAAATATTGAATCCATATGCTTTCAAGAATTGTGCGACATCTTCATTAAAAGAAAAAACCATGGAAGTACCACCACTTGAGCCTTTTCCATTTATTGGTCCTTCAAAATTTCCAAAAACAAAATCTGTATTTTCATAAAACCATTCACTGTCTTTATCAGGTTTAATTTTTTCAAAAATGAAATCCATGCCATATTTATTCATCAATGTTCTAACATGTCTGCCAAGCATCATATCTCCAAAAGCAAGAATGCGAAGATGTTCATCAGAAGCAGGTTTTTCAGGATCATCAGATTCATCAAGTAAAATATTTTCATCTGAATCTTCATTTATTTCATTCACAATTTTATCACTTTGAACAACAACAGCCTTATTTGTTTTGGCCTCTTTGAAAAAAATATTTATGTTATCGCCCCCGGAAAGCAAATCAAAAACAACAAAACCACAGACCGCAAAAACGAATAATTTTAATAGTTTATTTATCACAAACTTTTGATTAAACATTCAGAAGTTTGTCCAGTTCTCCTTGTGAATCAAGTGCTTTCAAATCATCTCCACTCCCTATGTGTGCGCTATTAATGAAAACTTGAGGAGTATCTGAACGGCCTGATTTCGCTTCCATTTCTTTTTCTAAAGCAATATCTTCATCAATAAGAAATTCGGTGTACGTAACACCTTTTGAATCAAGCATTTCTTTTGTCTCTTTGGAATAAGGACAATAAGATTTTGTATAAAGTACAACGTCAGCCATAGAAATTTTTTTTAAAGATATTTCATCAATGATGATACCCCTTGCCATGAATGATGGCAAATGCACGATAAATTTGTTCCAACAAAAATATTCTGATCATCAAATGTGTAAATGTCATTTTTGAAACAGAAAGAAGAAAATCCGCCCTCTCAAGAACACTCTTGTCTAAGCCAAAAGGTCCACCGATTACAAAACACAAAGATTTTCCGAAATCTTTTTTCTCAGAAATAAATTGTGAAAATTCCACTGAAGTAATCTCTTTCCCATGCTCATCCAAAACTATTACAAAATCATCATCATTTATATTTTTCAAAATGCCATGTGCCTCATTAGATCGGCACGTATCACTATTTGTAGTTTTTGAAATCGAGCAATCTGAAAGTTCCAAAATTTCTACTTTTGCATAAGGTGAAATCCTTTTAATAAGTTCACATGAAACTTCAGGAATATATGCATCTTTATTTTTACCAACTTGTAGTATTCTGATTTTCATAATAGAATTTTACCATGCAAAAACACAAAATAGAAATCTACACTGATGGAAGTTGTATAGGAAACCCGGGGCCGGGAGGTTGGGGCGTAATAATCCTAACTGAAGATAGAGAAGTACAAATAAAAGGCGGAGAGCCTGATACGACAAACAACCGCATGGAAATGAGTGGAATAATAAATGCACTTAGATGGCTTCGTAATGAGGCAAAAATAGACGAAACGAATACAAATAATTTCGCAATAAAACTTCACAGTGATTCCAATCTTTTAATCCAAACATTGCTGCAAGGTTGGAAGAAAAAGGCAAATAAGGATCTTTGGTCAGAGCTGGATTCTCTCCATGAAGGCATAAATGTAGATTGGATATGGGTAAAAGCTCACGCCACGAACAAATATAATAATTTAGTGGACGAAATAGCTTTAGGAGAGGCAATTAAACAGAAGAATCTAAGATGAAACATTTTCATATTGGGTCTCGCGGGTTCCCAATGTGAAAATAACGTATATTTTGAAAGGAAGAAAACTTTATTAAAGTTTTCTTAGAATTAGACTAGTCTCGCCTTTATCGCATCTTTTCCTTGAAATCCAATAGCTTTGTCTACTACTTTTCCATCTTTGAAGAAAAGAAGAGTAGGAATACTTTGAACTCCAAATTGCTCAGACAATTCAGGGTTTTCATCTATATCGCATTTTCCTATTTTCCAAGAATCTCCATATTCTTTTGCAAGTTCTTCTATAATAGGTCCCATCATTTTGCAAGGCCCGCACCATTGAGCGAAAAAATCTACAAGTACAGGTTTGTTAGACTTTAGAACCTCTTCTTCAAAATTATCTTGTGTAAAGTGCACATCAGCCATAAAAAATGATTTTAAAATTTACTTTGCTGGCAAATTCTAACTAAAAACTATGCAGATTGCAATATTGCATTTTTAAAGAGTTCCTCAAGCTGAGTCTTCCATTCATTTTTGTCAGAAGTGGATATTTTCCCTACATATGACTTTCTCAAAATTCTCAAGAATGGAAGTTTTCGAACAGCATATTGATAAGGAGAATGTCGAAGATCACGTTTATCCTTATAACAAGGATCTTTTATAAAGTTCAATGTTACGAGAGCTTCATCTACTTCACGAACCTTGTCTTCAGTCTTTTCAGCAGGATTTCCTTGCTCCATTATTATTTTGAAAAAATACATCTCATATTGTTGATGTTGATCTTTGGCCCATCCTTCTTTCCATCTTGGTAAAATCGAAAATGCAACAATGTTTTTTGAAGGTACGGCAAACATTACCCATCTTATGAAACTATCTTTAACAGCATCATCTTTTGCGATTCCATAAAAAATTTCATGTTCAGTTGCAAGTTCCCGAAGAGGTTTTATATTTTCAATAAATTTTTCGTCTTCAAAAATGAATTTATCAACTGCTACAGCAAGATCTTTGTCCATTTTTTGTAGATCTTTTAGGGAAACTGCCTTTCCACCTTTCATTTTATATCCGAGTTTTAGCAGCGTAGCAGCATGAAATTCAGGAAATGCTTTTTTCAAAACATCATTTATAAGCATTTCATACATTCCTCCAAGAAGTTCATTCATTTTTTCTTGGAAAAATTCAAAATCATTTCCAAGCTTTGAGAAAAACAAAGTAGTCCCATCATCCATCACTACTTTTAAATTGTAATCCATCTCATCAAATTCATGATAATTCACAAAATCATAATGTAGTGAAAATGCATCTGAAGTCTCAGGTACAATAACAAGACTCCTTTCATAAAGCCTAAATTTTGCACTACCTTTGCTGATAAGTTTTCCAAATTTGCTAAGTTTTTGATAATCTCCTTCATATTCCGCGCGAAGTTTGCCACCTTTCATAAACAATGCATCCATCAAAAATTCATTTCTTGCTTTGTATATATCAACAAGTATTTGGTCAAAAATAGTCCCTGAGTCACAAATTGAGTATTTTTCTTTGTTAAATGTTATAAATAAAATTTTATTATCCTTGAAATAAAATTCTTTTATATCAGAGAAATTGATTAATTCGCCTTTGTCCTGGGCACCTTTTCCCTTTAGCCTAAAGCCTTTGCCATAAATAACAACTTCACCTTCTTTGTCTATTAGAACCTTATTTGCAAAATTTGATTTTAGATAGCGAACATTATAGGAAACTTCCATAAATTAGAGTAAATATTAAATTAAAGATTTTTTGCCCAAATGAAAAGTAAAACATCAATAAGCTGGCAGAATATAACGCAGAGACAGCATTTTGTAAAGTGATTTTTTGACCTACTCAATAGTCCAGAAAAATGCTATAATGGCAAAACAGAAAAACAATAAAATTTTAATAAGTTATGAACAAAAAGATATTTACTATTTTGACGGCGACATTTGCAGTTTCAGTATTAGGATTTATTGTGCTTTCTGAAGGTAAAAGTCAGTCGTCCTCGATTTATGGAAAAACAAAAGCCATCACTATTTCAAGTGAAAGAGAAATAACTATAAATTCACAAAAACTTACAGATACATCTCTTCTTATAGCTCCATATAAAACAGTAGATGTTTTTCTTTCAGACGTTATGGATCCTGGTTTTGAATTTACATCAGTTGGTGGATCATGGTCAGCATCTGTTCCAAACGGGACAAATATAGAAGTTCAGGTTAAGTTTTTTGAAAAAGAGAAGTGGACTTCTTGGCTTGGATCAGATGAAGAAGAAGAATCGATCGGCACGTCGGAATCGAATAAAGATACAAAATTTTACACAACAGCTTCTTCAAATGGATCTACAGAATTTCAGTATAGATTTCTGATGTATGGAGATGGCCTTTCGCGCCCGGTTATAAAAAATCCCGATTGGACATTTATAAAATCATCGAACGAAATCCTTATTCCAAGCAAACCGGAATCAAAATATTCTGCAACAACTTCTGATGCACAATATTTATCTATATCTTCAGATAATATAGATGTGATTTCGAGGAGTTCTTGGGGCGCAGATGAATCTTATAGATACTTGGAAGACAACAACGAAGATCCTGTTTTAGCTGAATTGGACCAAGATTATTTGGACAAATATAAAGACGAATTAAAGTATTCAAAAGTTATAAATGAAGACAATGCGGGCAAAAAATATAAATGGCCACTACAATACAGTGCACAGGTGAAGAAATTTGTAATTCATCACACCGCAACTACAGGAAATCTTGATAATCCTGATCAAGCAATTAGGGATATTTATTATTATCATGCAATTACTCGTGCATGGGGAGATATAGGATACAACTACGTAATGGACCAATCAGGCAAGGTTTATGAAGGTAGATCAGGTGGAGAAGGGGTGATCGGAGCTCATGCGGGAGGCGCAAATAATGGCTCAATAGGAATAGCTGTTTTGGGAAATTATGAAGAAAATAAAGTTCCTGAAAAAGTGATAAATTTACTTGGAAAATTTATTTCGCAAAAAGCAAAAATTCACAATATCGATGTTCTAGGCAAATCTATATTTAGAGGAGAAAATAGTTTTAATGTAGTAGGGCACAGTGACGTAAAAAGCACAGATTGTCCTGGAGTTTATTTATATGAAAAATTACCGATTCTTCGCACACTTGCTAATAAATTATTGAAAACACAGAAAGAAAAATTTGTTAAAGATTATGATTATGAGGACAAATCAGAGACATACTATCTCGAAATGAATCCTGATTTCTCCACAGATATCACAATAAAACTCGAAAATATAGGAACTAAAGAATGGGATTCAAATACATTCATAGTAGTTGACCAAAATCCGGAATTCGACGGTATGATTTCATTTTCAACAAAAAATAAAGATGTTTTGGCAAAGCTTCAGGAAAGCAAAGTGGCTTCCGGTGGGACAGGAACATTCAAATTTTCAATCAAATCATACAAGAAAGGAGGAGTTGTAAATATGAAAATCACGATCCTTTTCAACGGCTCAAATAAGAGTACGGATTACGTAACAATACCTGTTTCAGTGAATCAGGCAAATTTCAAATATTCGCTTTTAAGTTCAGTTTTCCCAAATGCGACTATGGAAAAAGGTGAAACATTTGAGGCAACGGTAAAACTTGAAAATACAGGAAATACAATATGGAGAAATTCAGGAGAAAATACTATTTTATTAGGTGCAGATCATGATAGAGATAGAACTTCACTTATAGTTTCACCACCATCTACAAGAATGGGTTATTTGAAAGATGAAGAAGTGAATCCTGGCGAAACAGGTACGTTTATCATAAATATAAAAGCTCCAGATAAAGCAGGATACTATAAAGAATATTTTACGCCTGTAGTAGAGGCCGTAACATGGATGAAGGACAGCGGAATGTATTTTGAGACAACAGTGCTCGGAGGAGATTATGCCTCCGAATTAATAGGGGCTTCGTATGAGCCGCAGTGGAAACAAGGAAGTAAAAATACAGTAGAAATGACACTAAGAAATTTAGGGAAAAAATCATGGACAAAAAATAATATTAAACTTGAATTTGTTAAATCAAAAAATCTAAAAATTTCAAATATTACGCTATCATCTGATGAAGTGAAATCCGGTGGAATTGCGAAAATTTCTTTTACAGCAGAGGTGCCATCAGGTGAGATTTCTGGAAGAAAAATAATGTTGGTTAAACCAAAAATAGATGGAAATCTTATTTTGGAAAAGGCAGTTTCGATAAAATACAAAGTCGTGAAAAGCAAGTCTAGCTCGTCAAATTCGAGCACGTCGAATTCTACAAATTCAAGCAGCTCAACAAGCTCTCCGAAAACATCTTCCGTGGATTCCAGAATAAAATCTGGCTCAGGCACAGAAAGAGACATAAGAATAAAAATAAGCTTTTCAGGAAATCCATCAGTGAGCGCAAATGGCTCATTTGAGGTATATAATGGCGATTCTTTGGTGGCGACATTGAGTGCAGGTGAAACTGCAGAGGTTTCGAAATCAGATAAGAAATACAAAATAAAAACAGCATCAAACACTTATTATCAAGATTCACAGGTTAGATTTAAGCCTAAGAATGCAGCGATTTTGAGGATCGATAATTTCGAACACAGACCCGAATGGAACAAAGATTTAAATGATAATGAATACAACGGAATACTGGAAGTGCGCGACATTGATGGCATAATGACTGTAATAAACGAACTTCCACTTGAAAATTATTTGAAAGGGCTTGGTGAAGTTTCAAACTCTGAATTAACTGAAAAAATAAAATCAGTAATGATAGCGGCGAGAAGTTATGCTCTTTTTTATATAGAAAAAGATCAAAAATTTAAAGGAAAACCATACAATCTGGACGACGATCCAAACGTTAGTCAAAAATATTTGGGTTATGGACTTGAAAAACGTTCGCCAAATATTTCAAAAGCAATCGATGAAACAAAAGGGCAGGTAGTAACACTAAAAGGCGAATTGGTGAAAACTCCATATTTTAATCAAACGGATGGCACATCCACAAAAAGTGCAAAAGATGTTTGGAATTGGGACGCTTCATATCTTGTGAGTGTCAGCGATTCATCTTGTAAAGGCGACAAATTTTTGGGCCACGGAGTAGGCTTGAGCGGTTGTGGTGCAAAAGGCATGGCAGAGTCTGGATTTAATTACGTAGACATTCTTTTACACTACTACACAGGCGTCGAAGTGACGGACATGTATTAAAACAAATTGCCCAAACTCTCCAAATCATGTATAAGAAAGCCATGATTACGTTAGCGATAAATACATCTTCTCAAAAAACTGCGATTGCATTATTGAAAGAGCAAGATGGAAAATTAAAACTTGTGGAGGAATCTTCATGGAAAAGTAAAAATGATGAAGCGGAAAATCTAATGCCTCAAATTCAAAAACTTCTCAAAAAAAATAAGAAAACTTTCGAAGATATAAAAAATTTAATTGTCATAAAAGGCCCTGGATCTTTCACTGGACTTCGTATTGGAGTCGCAACAGCAAATCTGATTGCATACCTGAATAAAGCCAATATTTACTGTCTTACAGCATTTGATTTTTACTGGAAAATGCTTGGTGAAAAATCGGAAGGTATGGCACTTTTACTGTATGCAGGATCTGGTGGAATATATGTAAACGGAGAACTTGTGAATTTGCCGGACCTTAAAAAATATCTCGCAGAAAAAAATATAAAAGAATTTTTTGGAAATATTTCAAATGATCAAAAAAAAGAAGTTAAACATTTGAAATTTAAAATTTTGAGAAAAAGTTTTGGAAAGGTCTTGGAGAAATTTGATTTGAAAGATTTGGAAAAAACGCAGATAGTAGAGCCGTTGTATATAAAAGGACCGGGAATAACTCCAAATAAAAAATGCTATATATAGTTTCAACACCAATAGGAAATCTGGAAGACATCACACTTCGTGCAATTCGTACGCTGAAAGAAGTGGATTTGATAGCGGCGGAAGACACGCGCCACAGCCAAATTTTGTTAAAAAAATATGAAATATCAAAACCGATTGTAAGTTATCATTCATACAGTGATGATAGAAAATTGGAACACCTTATTATGGTGTTAAAAGAAGGTAAATCAGTAGCGGTTATCTCGGATGCAGGTACTCCTGGAATCTCAGATCCGGCTTACACTCTTATCAAAAGAGCCATCGAAGAAGGTATACAAATCTGTCCAATTCCTGGCGCATCTAGTCTGCTTTCTGCCATAGTTATGAGTGGAATGAAAATGAATCAATTTATATATCTTGGATTTTTACCATTAAAAAAAGGTCGTCAAACTTTGCTGAAATCTTTAGCGGAAGAAGAGAGGACAATGGTGGTTTTCGAGGCTCCACACAGGCTCGAAAGAACACTCCGTGATTTGAAAGAATATTTAGGTGATAGAGAAATAGCGGTATGTCGCGAAATAACAAAAATCTTTGAAGAATCCCTTCGTGGAAAAATTTCCGAAATGATGACTCATTTTGAAAAGACAAAACCAAGAGGAGAGTTCGTATTGGTTATAGGAAATTAATTTGAAACAGGGTTCAAAGTCTTCGGGCCATTAACCTCTTTCTTAAGCCAACTATCTCCTCCTCCATCTTTGACTTCCACTACAGGAGGATAAGAATCAATTCTGCTTGTCACGCCTGCCGCAACGGTCGTTTGCAAAGTAATATCAGGGAAAATACCAGGATAATCTTTTGTTGTAAGTGCAGAAAGACCTATTGTAATAATTATAGTAACAGAAGGTTGGCCTTTCATATTTGGCTCACCATAAGCCTTATATGGATCTTCTATAGGATGAATAATAAATTTTATATCCTTTACGTTTGCAAAAAGAGGAGTTATGGGAACAAAAGTTGTATCATTTGCACTTCCTTCAAAAGGCTTGGTTAGGTCAAATCCAAAAGGCAAAGTAATTTTATTAAGTTTTATAAAATTAGCATCTCCTTTCGTCAAAGATTTAAATGGAATAAGTGCCGCTAAGTCAGCGGCTTGATTTCCAACACTTCCGTAACAATTATATCCTTCCTCACACGAAAAAATATCCATTACACCATTTTGATCATAATCTTTTCCTGTCATTACCACTTTTCCAAGGGCATAATCTGGCGTTCCATTAGGTGCGTTAGTTCTTATAAGTTTTTTTGCAATTATTGTTTTTTTTGTTCCTGTTTTATCCAAAATAAATAATTGATCAACAGTCACGCTTCCACCACTCATCTGAGGAAGACCACAAAGTCCTTTACCATTTTCACAAAAAGCACTTGCTGCGTCTGCACTTCCGGTAAATGGATTTTGACCGGTATTTAAATCAATTGAAAGATTGTAAACCACTTCACATTCTTTTCCATTTTGAGGATTTGGGAAAGAACATTCAGCCCCTATATCATCAGGATTTTTTGTGGCAACATTATCCAAACTTTTTCCAGGATCGTAAAATCTGCTTCCATAAACTCCTTGGAACATTCCATAAAATGCAGACCATGCCGGCGTATTTAATTTACAACCTTCATTAAGCACGCAAATCGAGTAATATTCATCATAATCAATAGTTCCATTTTGAATTTCTGAAGAAATTTGTTGGAGAATAATTCTCATTTCAGCTGCCAATGTGTTTTGCAAATTTGTCTTTTTTTCGAGTTGTACATCGCTTACCAAAATATCTCCGGCAACAACTACAGCGACAGCAAAAAGACTTGTTGCGACAAGAACCTCAACTAATGTTACACCTTTATTTTTCAATATTTGTTTGAATTTTTTTATCACAAAAAATATTTTTACTGATTTATAATATTTACAACACTGGATGTAGTCCAGGCTTTTACTCCTTCAAACCATGCAACTTTAACTTCAAAAGTAGCATAAGAATCATCATTTGCGACATCCAGAAATTTTATACTTCTATAGAATTTCGATGCAACAGAATTTGCAGCGACAGTTGTATATTTTTTGGTTACATTGTCTAGATACAACAAATAGGTGGCTGCTGAACTTAGTTTTTTCTCCAAGTCCAAATCATCAACGTTTCCATTTCCTAATTTCCATTTGCCTTTAGTTTGGGCGTTGTCAGCTTTTTCAATCGGAATATAATTTGAACCAAAACTCGCAGTAACAGCACAATTTACAACTTCAGGATCAATATTTAGCCAACAAGCAGGTTTTGTCGGATATAACATTTTATTTGTATATACGATATTTTTCACGGCTTCCGCTCCCTCTATCGCAAGACCATTTGCTATCAAAAAATCTTTGGAAACGGCAGTGGTATTTACTGCATTTGTAAACATTGCGCCGGCAATAATCGCACATGTGACTAAAATTGAAATAGTCATCATGGCTTCTGTAAGGATTAACGCTTTTTTTTCTAGAAAAAATTTCATCATAAAGTAGGTTTTATATCGAAGCCTTCAGCAATGCCTGATGTTTGAAAAACAGTTATATATTTAATAAAACTCGTGGCTGTCTGTGAAAAATTAAACGATAAATATCTCATTTCAGAAGCGGAAATAAGAGTCTGGCTACTACCTTTCTTTGCGTAAACCGCAAGTTTTCCTGTTCCTGTTTCGTAAAAAAGATAAATCGGAAAATCAATACTGCTCATTGACTGAACAGTTCCATCTTTTGCAAAAACGTATGGACTTGAAGGATCACCGGAAAGAGTATCTATATCTTTTGTTGAATATTTTGTATCTTTATTATCAAATTCAAAGGCCTTTCCTCCATTTGCAATATCTCCATCGTCAGCAAAAACTATAAAATCATCACCTGCACCTGGTAAAATCTTCACTCCAAATCTTTGGACTGGTTTACTGTCAACAGTTTGGCTTGCTACTGCATAAGATCTCGGTTCGCGCAAAATTGCTACAATATCTTTATAGGCAGAAACAAAAGCAAAAGTTCTAGTAGAATTTAAATAAGATGAAAGCGCTGCAACGGAAAGAATTCCAATTACAGTGATAACAAGTAGAATTTCAATGAGGGTAAATCCTAAAGCTTTTCGCATGGTTTTATTATAGAGCCCCATTTAGCCTGCATGCAAACTTTTCTTAAATTTTGTATGGAATATGTTTCTAGAGCGCATCGCGTTTATTTTTTTACAGGCTAAAGGGGACGCATATTTCAGCGCCCCCTTCGCACCTTGGGATTTTGTTTTGGGTTTTTACTTGGATTTCACGGAGGGAGGAGTACAGAAGTGGAAGGGAAGTGACATCCCAGCAATGGGAACAGCGGCACACTTCAGTCCATCCTTGCAATTATCGCAGAGACCGCCACAGCCGTTTGGACCGCACAGAATTCCGGTGCAGTCGATCGGCTTGCAGTTCTGGGCAGGAGGAATGCATTGACCACTCGCATTGCACAAGTAGCCATATGAACACAGACCACAGGTACCACCGCAGCCATCAGCTCCACAGATTTTGCCGGAGCAATTAGGGATGCAGTTTTTCTGGCATTTGCCAAAGACATTGCACGAGTAGCCGGAGCTACATCCACACGTACCGCTGCATCCGTCGGAGCCACAGGTATTTTCATAGCACTTTGGCATGCACTGGCAGTAGTTCTTCGAGTTGCAGAAGAAACCATTGCCACAGTTGCCACAGCTTCCACCACAGCCATCATTCCCGCATTGCTTGCCAGAGCATGAGGGCGTGCAGGAAGAGTTTCCTGTCTTTGAACCATCGGATGTACCACTAGTCCCGCCACCGACATCACTGCCGGAAGAATCTTTGGAGCAGGAGAAATTCACCTGATCGCACTTACAACTACCATCACACGAAATGTTGTCGCAGTAGCACGGCGAAAGATTTGCCGCCATCCTCACGAATTGTCCACGCGTGATGGAAGTTTCGGGGTAGTAGGACGTGAGGTTCGTATCGACAGCACCGTATGAGTAGAGAGTTTCCACGTACTTGTAAGCCGAATCATCGTACGGAATCTTTGAGAAGCTTCCGGTAGATGGATTCTTAAGCGTGATGACGCCAGCCTTCACCGCCGACTTCACGAGATACTTCGCCGCCGTCTCGAAGCTGAGAGAACTGTTTGCCCAGAAGAGGAGAGCGCCGTTTTCGACGATACCTTTCTGCAGTCCACATGCCACGAGCGGATAGTACCAGTCCGTCGTTTTCACGTCGGAAAATGGCACATACACAGTGCTATTTCCACAGTCACTGACCTGTCCGAAGAGGTACATTGCGATCTTGAGGCCTTCGGCATTGGTCATGATGTCGCTCTGATGAAGTCCTCCATCGTCCTTGCCGTTGAGCGCACATTCTCCATAGAGGTACTGCGCGGCACTACGGACACCAAACGTGAGGTCTTTGTCATCTGAGAAGATGTGGTTTTTATTGGCATTGCAGTTCATGATGAGCGGGCAGTTCGGAAGCGGTCCACAAGCGACCGACTTGATGCTCGGCACAGGAAGAGTCGCTCCGTTATTGAACTGTTTTTTTGCGAATTCACCGGTGGTGCTACAGGCTTCCTTGGGCTGGTTCGTCAGCTTGAGAGCCGAGTATTTGTCCTTGGAATTGTAGATGTCCTTGCCGATGGTGCACACGGGAATGCCATTGCCGTCAGTGAAGCCCTTTTTGAGGGGCTTAGTGGTCTTGCAGTCTTCGAACTGGAAGTGTAGATGGAATGAACCAGGTGCACCGGTATCTCCAATCTTTCCGAGAATCAGTCCCTGACACACGCCATCACCCTTCTTGACGGTGATGGAATTGTTCTGCATATGCGCATAACGCGAGCAGACGTTGCTACCATGATCGACAATAACACAGTTGCCCCATGTACCACACCATCCAGCCTTCTTGATGACACCGTCCGCAGTAGCCAGAACAGACTTGCCCTCGTCCTTATTTCCGGGCAAGCTGAAATCCCAGCTGTACGTGCAGTACTCTGAAGTGGAATGAGTCCAGTTGCACATGTTGGGGTCATCTTCACTCTTTCCGTACCCCTTGTCGGTGCAGTAGTTGCAGTGGCTCGCCCACGACTGGGTGATCTGCCACTCGTAATCGGGGTCGAGCGGAACCTTGAAGCTGGTGGCAACGCCGCCACCGTGATCGACGGATTCGAAATCCATGAAATCTTCGGTGGGATTGTTGGCCGTTTCGTAGCCGATGTCGTCGCTGTTTTTCACCTCTTCCTCGGCACCATTGGCGCCGTAATAGTTGTTGCTGTTGATGTTGTTGACTTCCGAGACCTCGCACGCCGAAACGAACGCGAGGATCACGGAGACGATGACGAAAATGACAGAACGCATGATGACTCCTTCTTCTTTTGCTTTTACACTTCTGATCTCCATAGAACCTTCCATGGAAATCCTTTCAAATCAACCAAACTCAAACTAAACCAAGATGTCAAAGAACATCTTGTGAACAGTTCATCAATGAACATTCACAGGAATGAAATAGATTCAACGAAGTGCGGGGAATCAGAGGAGATCCGCGCATCTACCAGCCAAACCTAGCAACTACAAAATAACTCAAAAATAAAAAAATCAAATAAATAAAATTTTATAAAAATTATATTGGCTTTTCTAAGACAAAAACTTTATAAAAAAAGTGTCGTTGGATTTTTGACGACAGAAAATGCTTGCAAAATTCTATAGAAGTGTAATATAGATTAATTAATAATTAACCCAAAAAATATGAAAAAATTCCTCATAATTCCAATATCAATTTTGCTTTTGACGGCTTGTGCAAAAGTGGAAGCCCCATCTCCGACTCAAGCTCAATCTTCTCAAATGGAAGCATTCAATTTGAAACAAGAAGTACCTCAGGAAATACAGCTTTCAGGAAGACAACAGCAATTAGAAGATGCAAGAAAGGAGCAAAAAAAATGCGATCAAAAAGATGAAAGAAAATGCACTATTGAAATAGCAAAAAAAATGGAAAACACAGAAACAAAAAATGAATTTCTATGGAATTACATGTATCTGCTCGAAACCCCAGCAAAAGAAGATAGCATTATATGCGACGAGATAACAAAAGGTTCAAAAGACCAAGCATCTTGTTATTGGACACTTGCAATGGAGTTAAAAGACCAGACTATGTGTAGCAAAATTATGCCATACCAAAGCGAAGAAGAACGTATGGTTACAAATCCGGAAAATTGTAAAAATACAATAAGTTATAAGTATGGAAAAACGGCATGGGAACTGGCAAAAGGGACTCCATTATATGGAGGCGGGTTTTCTTATGAAGGAAAGGCAACATTAAAAGGTTGGATGGAATGGGAGGAATATTACAACGAAAATGACAAACGATTGTTCTTCCATATTTCCGTGGAAGATCAAATGAAATTGCCTCCAATGATGCAGGCCTATAAAAGAGAACAATTTATATTGGTTGATAAAGACAGGAATCAAATGCCAAAAGAATCAGAATCAAAAATGGAAAAATATACGAAAGAAAATATGTTAACAATAGATGTAATCAAACTGTATACACCAAGCGAAGGATCTACGGAGCTGACAGTGGAAAAATTTCCACAATAATCTATAAACAAGAAGCTTTACTTTACAACAAATCCGATAATTTTGCCGGGGACATAAATCTCTTTTACGATTTTGCCCTCGGTGAGATATTTCAAAACATTTTCTTGAGATCTGGCGGCGACAAGCGCTTCTTCTTTATTGGCATCTTTTGAGATTTCTACTTCTCCACGCACTTTTCCATTTACTTGAACTCCGATTTTTACAGTGTCATCGATAGTTAATTTTTCATCATATTCAGGCCACTTACTATCAACTACGCTAAATTTACCTCCCAAAACGTCAAAGCATTCTTCTGCAAGATGTGGAGCAAGAGGCGCAATCAACTGCACTAAAACTTTTTTTGATTTTGTATCAATTCCATTTTTTATAACAAAATTCAAAAATTCCATAAACGCAGAAACAGCTGTATTAAAATGAAAAATTTCGATGTCAGTTCCAACTTTTTTAATCAATTTATGTAAATTTTTCTTCAGCAAATCTTTGTCCAAAACTTTCTCACTGCCTTCATTGATCAAATTCCAGAATTTTTCAACAAATCTGGAAATACCTGTAATTCCTTTATCGTTCCAATCTCCTCCGTCAGTGAAAGGTCCCATAAACATTAAGTACATTCTGAAAATATCGCTTCCATATTTTTCAACAAATTCATCAGGGCCTACAACATTTCCTTTGGACTTACTCATTTTTGCGCCATTCTTAGTGATCATTCCTTGATGAATCAGCTTTTTAAAAGGTTCTTTATAAGGCACATATCCAAGATCGTTCAAGGCCATATTTATAAAACGTGCATAAAGTAAATGCATACACGCATGTTCAGGACCACCAATATACATGTCTATAGGAAGCCATTTTTTTATTGTCACCTTGTCAAACGCCTTATTTTCCAACTCACTGCAAGGATATCTTAAATAATACCAACTGCTGCAAACAAAAGTATCCATAGTATCGACTTCACGAGTTGCTTTCCCTCCACATTTTGGACATTTACAATTTTTGAAACCTGCGTGTTTTTCAAGAGGGGATTTACCATCTCCACTTGGATTGAAATCTATGTCATCAGGCAACATTACAGGCAAATCCTTATCGGGGACCAAAATCTCTCCGCATTTATCGCAGTAAACAACAGGAATCGGCGCTCCCCAATATCTTTGTCTTGAAACAAGCCAATCACGAAGTTTGAAATTTATAGTTTTATTTCCGAATTTTTTTTCCTCAATATAATCCATTATTTTTGGCAAAGCTTCAAGGTTGCTCATTCCACTAAACTCTCCGGAATTAAATAAAATACCATCTTCTGTATACGCCCCTTCAAAATCTTTAGGATCGATGTCGTTTCCATCTGCAGAAATCACAAATTTAAGTGGAATATTATGCTTTCTGGCAAATTCAAAATCTCGCTGATCATGTGCATCAGCCATAACAACTCCAGTTCCATACATCAAAACAAAACTCGCCATATAAACAGGAATTTTTTCTCCATTCACAGGATTGATTACGTATTTCCCAAGGAAACATCCAAGCTTGTCTTTTCCGCTAACGGAAGCTCTTTCTATAAGAGTTTGTTTTTTTATTTTTTCTCTCATTTCCTTAACTTCTTTCTCATATTTAGTTCCGCGCACAAGGTCATCAACAAGCGGATGTTCCGGAGCAATTACGACAAAAGTCACGCTATGAATCGTATCAGCACGAGTTGTATAACAAGTCAAAATATCACTTCCATCTTCAAGTGGAAAATTTATATTACACCCTGAACTTTTACCGATCCAATCTTTCTGCATCAAAATAGTCTTTTCAGGCCAATCCAAGCCTTCATAATTCAAAAGTTTATCACCATATTCACTTATTTTGAAAAACCACTGATTAAGATCTTTTTTTGTAACTTCACTTTTACATCTATCACACTCCCCATCTTTTACTTGCTCATTTGCAAGTACAGTTTGGCAACTAGGACACCAATTGACAGGTGCATTTTTCTTGTATGCCAACCCGTTTTCGTAAAGTTTACAGAAAATCCACTGTGTCCATTTATAGTATTCAGGTGAAGAAGTAACAACTTTTTTATCCCAATCCCACATAGCTCCCATTTCAGTGAGCTGAGTTATCATGTGCTCAATATTTTTTTCGATACTAATTTTTGGATGTACTCCTGTTTTGATAGCATAATTCTCAGCAGGAAGCCCAAAACTATCAAATCCCATCGGTTGAAGAACATTAAAACCTTTCATTCTCATATATCTCCCATAGCTATCCACAGGCGAAAAATTATACCAATGTCCTATGTGAAGCCTGTCTCCTGATGGATATGGAAACATCGTAAGATTATAAAATTTCGGCTTCTTCGATTTCAGATTTGTATTAAAAAGTTTACTTTCTTTCCATTTTTTTTGCCATTTCTGTTCAATTTCTCGTGCTTGGTACATAAAATTTTATATTTAAAAACTCGAGCAAAATTCTACTCGAATATTGGCGTTCAATCAAGAAAAAGCCTTAACTCAACTTATTCACCATAAGTTTTAGTTCTAGACTGTCTTTTATCTCCTTCAAATTTGGATAAATATTCTCAATCCAATCTTTATTTTCTTGAGGAGTTTCAGTCGTAGGTGAGGGAGCATTCGATTTATCTTTGTTCAATTCATTGACTTTGTCTGTAATATCTTTCACATGTAAAGAAACAGCAAAAACTTTTCCATCTTGAAGTAAAGGCTTGGCATCAAGTAAAACAATGATTTCAGTTTTACCTTTTAAAAGTC
>CALRHQ010000007.1 GCA_943359415.1 Candidatus Peribacteria bacterium | reverse complement strand
GAAAAAGGAACTGTACATGCGTTTGAAGGAGGAAGCGCAAAAGCTATTACAAATGAAGAATTACTAGTACAAGATTGCGATATTTTGATCCTTGCCGCTCTTGAAAATCAATTGACTGCAGGTAACGCAGACCAAGTAAAAGCTAAGCTTGTTATTGAACTTGCAAATGGCCCAACAATGCCCGAAGCTGATGAAATATTGGCTAAAAAGAATGTTCTTGTTATTCCTGATATCCTTGCAAATGCCGGTGGAGTTACTGTTAGCTGGTTTGAAATGTTGCAAAATGCGGATGACAAATATTGGGAAACTGATGAGGTTAATGCAAAACTTAAAGATATCATGGTAAAGGCTTGGAATGAGGTAAAAGGAAATAAAGCTAAATATAATTGCACATTTAGAGAAGCCGCTTTCATCACTGCAATCGGTCGTGTTGAGGCTGCTATCAAGGCCAACTGGAAAATTTAATCTAAAAAATTTATGATACCAAGCTCTTCTATTGCGAAAGCTGACCTGGCTCATCGCTCGGTTTTTCAAACAAAATATATATATTCTTTTGATGAAGGAGATAAGGACATGCGTGATTTGCTTGGAGGTAAGGGCGCGAACCTTGCTGAGATGACTAATATCGGAATTCCTGTTCCATTTGGTTTCACTATCACAACTGAAGTTTGCGAATACTTTGTTTCGAAAAATTCTTATCCTGAAGAGTTCGCGCAGCAACTTGAAGAAAAATTAAATCTTCTTGAAGTAAAAACAGGAAAGAAGCTTGGTGATGCAAAAAATCCATTGCTCGTTTCCGTAAGAAGCGGTGCTGCAGTTTCTATGCCTGGGATGATGGATACAATTTTGAATCTTGGGCTTAATGATGAAACTGTAAAAGGGGTTATTGCTAATACAAATAATGAAAGATTTGCATATGACTGTTATCGAAGGTTTGTACAAATGTTTGGGAATGTAGTTTTAGGTGTTTCTCATGATCTTTTTGAAGGAGCTATTGAGAAAATAAAAGAAGAAAAAAATGTAAAGCAGGATACTGATTTGGATGCTTCAGATTTGAAAAAATTGGTTTATGAATTCAAAGAAATAATAAGCAAAAATGCAGAAAATGAATTTCCCGAGAATCCACTTGCACAGCTAAAACTAGCCATCGAAGCTGTTTTCAATTCTTGGGACAATGATCGTGCAAAAACTTATAGAAAAATTAATAATATTTTTGGACTTAAAGGAACTGCCGTGAATGTTCAGTCTATGGTTTTTGGAAATATGGGTAACGATAGTGGTACAGGGGTCGCGTTTACGAGGAATCCTTCGAATGGTGCAAAAGAATTTTATGGGGAATTTTTGATGAATGCACAGGGAGAAGATGTTGTAGCTGGAATCAGAACTCCAAGTAAAATTGACGATCTTAAAGAAATCAATGAAGCTGCTTATGCTCAGCTTCTAGACGTTAAAGACACTTTGGAGAAACATTATAAAGATATGCAGGATATTGAGTTCACCATAGAACGTGGAAATTTGTTTTTGTTACAAACAAGAAATGGAAAGAGAACTGCACATGCTGCTATCAAAATTGCTGTTGATCTTGTAGAGGAAAAACTTATTTCAAAGGAAGAAGCTCTCTTAAAAATAGATGCGGCTTCTCTAAGCCAATTACTACATCCTCAAATAAAAAAATCAGCGCAAAAGAATGTGATCGCAAAAGGTTTGCCTGCTTCGCCAGGAGCAGCTTGCGGAAAGGTCGTGTTTAATGCTGATGATGCTTTTGCTTGGGCGAACGAAAGAGATGAAAAAGTGATTCTTGTACGAAAAGAAACAAGTCCTGAAGATATTCATGGAATGCATGCAGCTCAGGGAATTTTGACTTCACGTGGAGGAATGACTAGCCACGCTGCGGTTGTCGCAAGAGGAATGGGAAAATGCTGTGTCGCTGGATGTGCTGAGATTTCCGTAAATGCGTCTGCCAAGAAAATAATTGTTGGAGATTTGGTTCTTAATGAAGGTGATGTAATAACGCTTGATGGAAGCACTGGAGAAGTTATTTTGGGTAGCGTAGAACTTGAGGAACCAAAGATGTCTGAAGATTTCAAAACTATTATGGAATGGGCTGATAAAGTTAGAATTATGAAGGTTCGTACAAATGCCGACACTCCAAAAGATTGCCAAGTTGCGATAGATTTTGGAGCTGAAGGAATCGGACTTTGTCGTACAGAACACATGTTTTTTGATGAAGAAAGAATTCCAATGGTTCGTAAAATGATTTTGTCTAAAGATGACGAAACACGAGCAAAACAACTAACAAAACTTAAAGAATTTCAGAAGTGTGATTTTATTGAAATCTTCAAAGTGATGGAAGGAAAGCCAATGACAATACGTTTGCTCGATCCACCTCTTCATGAATTTTTGCCGGAAAAAGAAGAAGATATTCGCAAATTGGCTGAAGATTTGGATACAACTTTCGATGATTTAAAAATGACTATTTCAAATCTGCATGAAATCAATCCAATGCTTGGACATCGAGGATGCAGGCTTGGGATTACCTTCCCAGATATTTATAAAATGCAGACACAAGCCATTTCTGAGGCAGCGATTGAGGTTTCTGCCGGTAGAATGGAAGTGAATGTTGAGTTTGAACTTCCACTTATTGGATTTAAAACTGAATTACAAAATTTGCGAAAATTAGTTGAAGAAACGATTTTGTCTTATGGAGATAAAGTTAATTTTAATTATAAAATCGGTACGATGATCGAGGTTCCACGTGCTTGTTTGACTGCTGATGAATTGGCTAAGGAAGCGGACTTTTTCTCTTTTGGAACAAATGATCTTACTCAAATGACACTTGGTTTTTCACGCGATGATTCAGGTAAATTTTTGAAGGAATATCTTGAGAAAGGAATTTTCGAAAGAGATCCAACTGAAACTATTGATCAAGATGGAGTTGGCCAACTGATGAGGATTTGTGTAGAACTTGGTCGAAAAGAAAAACCTGACCTTGAAATTGGAATTTGTGGCGAGCACGGAGGTGAGCCAAAATCTATAGAATTCTGCCATAAAATAGGGCTGAATTATGTAAGCTGTAGTCCATATAGAGTTCCTGTCGCGAGGCTTGCTGCTGCGCAGGCGGTGTTGAAGATGTGAAATATAGCGTTGACATGCTCGACTAAATTGTGTACACTTTAGGTGCTACTTTTTAAAAATAAAATTATGACTACAAAGATGATTGGAATTAAAAGTTTCAGGGAAAATATTGCTAAAACATGGAAGGAGGCCGTTAAAAAAAATATACGATATATTGTGATGAATCATTCCACTCCTATTTTGGAAGTAACTCCTATAAATGGAGGTGAATTTATTTTGGAAAATCTGGCAAAAGATATCAAGATTGCTAGAAAACAAGTGAAGGATGGCAATGTTTATAGCCAAGAAGAGGTTTATAAAAAACTTGGTTTATGAATTATAGGGTTGAGTATACCGATCGTGCGTTTGATGAGATTAAAAAGCTTGGCAAAAAGACTGCAAAGCGTGTTTTGGATAAAATAAAATTTTTCAGTCAGCAATCAGATCCTTTGTCTTTCGCCAAGAAACTTGAAAATCCTCGTTTTGGCACTTATAGATTTCGCATCGGAGACTATAGGGCAATTTTTGATATAGATAGAAATGGGAATATCACAATACTTTTGATCCTTTCAGTGAAACATAGGAAGGATGTGTATAAGTTTTAGTGTTAGAGGTTTTTGTAGATATCTTTTCTATGTCCGATATCTACGACTAGAAATTCTATGTTTGTTTTATCTTTTCCCAACAATAACAGCAAAGCTCTGTATTGCCCTATTCTTAGTCTGTGTGTAGCGTATTTGAATAATGTTAATTTTTTAAGAACTGTGAAAATATTTTTATGATTTTTCAGGTCGGTTAATTTTTCAATAATCCTCTCTTGCTCCGAAAAATCGAATTTCTTGAACTTTGTTTTTGCCTTTTTTGTAAAAGTAAATTTTATCATTTGTTTTAAATAACCAAGTCGCTTTTTCCAGAATCGATTGATTGTTTGTATCTTTTATCGAGACTATTTCTATTCATGAACATTTCATAATCTTCAAGATATTCAGCTATAAATTCGTCGCATCCATGAAAATACGGGAGCATTACAACTTTTCCCTCCCCTTTGTTTGTGACTATATAGCTTGTTTTATCTATGTTTTTGGCTATTTCGCCTATTCTTTGTTGCACGTGAGTTGTTGTTATTATTGTTACCATACATGATATGTTATATATTTTATCATATATATGATATCTATGTGTTTTGGATACGTCAACAAGCATTTTTGCACACAGATTTAAAATTTTATTAAAATAATTCTAAAATCCGCTGATTGATGAAGCGGAATCGTTGGACATTTTTGTATTTTTATTGCGATAGATGTCGTCAAAAATTAAGTTTTTCCAAAACCACCCAATCAAAATATTTTTGATATTTTTTATTGCAATGTTTTTTTATAAGACCGCTGTAGCTTGAGATATTGGAGTGATTTAGCCTTTCTGTAGCCCGTTTTAGGCTTCTTTTGTTTAAAGTTCTGCCGGATTGCCAAAATTTTATTCCCAAAAATTTCAGTCCGTGGGATGGCTTTATGATTTTGTCGCTTTTTGGGTTTACGGTTAATTTCAATTCATTTTCCAGAAAATCTATGGTCTTCGCTCTGAAAAATTTCAACTTTTCAAAATCGTTTTCGACCAAAATAAAATCATCGCCATAGCGGACATAAGCCTTTGCGCGTAATTTATGCTTTACAAATCTATCAAGTTCATTCAAATAAATATTAGCAAAAATTTGGCTTGTGAGATTTCCTATCGGCATACCGATTTTTTGTCCTTGAACAGTCGTAAAACTCAAAATTATTTCTTTCAACAAATTCAAAGTTGTACTATCTTTGATTCTCAATGACAAAATCTTAAGCAAAATTTCTTGATCAACGCTGTCAAAAAACTTTTTTACGTCACATTTCCAAATCCACATTTGATTTGCCTGACAGGCGAAAAATGGCTTCGCGGTGTGTGTGTGTGTGTGTGTATGTGGCAGAATGCTTCAAAAAGCAAGCTGTTCTTTCTATAGCACCAAGCAAACCTTTATCTTTTCGACAGGACCATGCGTCATAAATAAAAGTCTTGTCGTATATTTTTTCCAAGTAATTGTAAACAAGTCGGTGAACAACTCTGTCGCGAATACTTGCCACAGAAATTTCTCTGCGTTTGTTCTCACAAACTATAAATTTTCGATAATTTCCATGTTTGTATTTTTCAGAATTCAAATCTTGAAAAAGTTCAGAGAGATTTTTCTCGAGGAAATATTGAAAATTATGCAATTCATCTGTGGCCTTTTTACCTTTCCTAAAAGCAAACCAACTTTCCCAAATATTTTTTAAACTCAAATCTATGGACTCATTACCTATCATAAATAAAACTTATGAAGTCTATATATTTAATCAGAGCAAGCAGTCAACTTGAAATAACAGCCATAAAACTGCGACTATTTTTAGAATTGAGATTGGCAAATGATACCATAATATTCCAGACGCAGTCAAAACTAGCCGAAATCGGCCGCATGCTTGGGGGATGGCTCAAATCTGTCCAAAGTTTATAGACCCTTATCGCGGCACGGAAGGAACCATTATCATTGTGATTGTTCGCATTATTCCTGTTGATACCATTGTTGTTACCGTTGAACGCATTGCCGATTGTTGATGGAGATTGTCCGTATCTGCTTTTGCAGTCGCAACCGCGCAGCAGGCATTGGTTTGCTTTTTTCACTCCGACGCAATGTCGGAGTAACCTCCACTCATACCTAAGGGTCTATTTTTAAAATTATGATCTTTCGGACTTCTTCTTTAATTCAAAGTCTTTTTTGAGAAAGATCACGCGAACGGTAGCTCCATCTGAGTAGAGTAACTATTCACCGTTGAATCAAATTTAGCGAAATTTATGTAAAAAGAAAAGAGTCTCGCTTTTGCTCGACCCTAAAAAATAAAGTTTAAAAAAAATTAAATATCAAATACTAAGCAGTTTTTTTGACCCTTAGCGCGGCACGGAAGGAACCACGATCATAGTGAGTGTCCGCAGCATCCCTGCGGATACCAACGTAGTTACCGATGAACGCAACGCCGATTGTTCTTGTAGCAGCATCTGTTTTAAGCCATGCCCAGCCATTTACGGCTATTTCTTTGCGTAATTGCTCATGGAATTTTGGATCAGCCAAATCTGCACCCATCGATTCTGCTATATCGACTGCGTTTCCTGCAGGTGTATATCCTTGTTTTTCAGCTAATTTTTGCCCTTCCAGGTCATATGCAATATTTCTGTGTTCCGTAGAAACTTTGTTGTAGTCGCTCCAACCTGAGGCAAAAACAAATTCACCGTTTTCTTCACCAAATACGTTCATGTCATGGCCTTTTTCATCCAATGCTTGAAGTTTTCTTAATTGTTCAGGATCCGCTTTCAGTGATTCTTCGACATCTGCCCATTCAACTCCTTGATGCAATTCTGGAAGAGATTCAAAACGTACTTTAAATTTTACAAACCATGCTTGCTCCTTTTGTTCCGGAGTAAGTTCTGTGGGTTGAGCTTCTGATTGATTAGAGGCTTCACCTGTCGGTTTTATATCATGTTTAGCCTCATCGCTGGTTGCAAGGTCTAAAATTCCCTCTACTCTTGTTCTTAGAATTGTGTTTTCAAGATCACCTTCTCTTACATCGTCTTGATCTACTGCTGTTTTTCCGTCAGCTACAACTCTATTTGCGATTGTTAATGCAGTAGGTCCGACTGGAAGTTGTTTTGTTCTTCTATCTACTCCATCCCAAGGTTCCGGTTGTTGTGCTTCTGGTGCCATATATATATGATTATAAACTGAGAGTATATCTTACTCCGTAATCTGCGTTTTTGTCAAGCTTACTCCCCCCACCTAAGCTTGTCGCGGAGTTGTTTGTAATAACGGTTTCTTGTGCGAGCAAGGTGGAGATATCTGCGACTTCTTCTGCATGTGATTTTATCGCCGTATTCAAGTTTTATCATTTCCTGTCCGTCTAGTGTAAGACCGATTGTGGCAGCTTCGTCACGCCTGTGAGTTTCTACTATCAAAGTAAGTTGGCGTGAATCCGGTACTATGATCGGACGCATTGAAAGTGATCTTGGGCATATAGGAGTAATCGTGATTCCTTGAATGCTTGGATGAACTATTGGTCCTCCAGCCGAAAGTGAATGAGCTGTTGAACCTGTTGGAGTTGATACTATTACTCCATCTGCACTGAAACTTACAAGTTTTCTGCTGTTTATTGCGAGTTCAAGTCTTATAAGTCTAGCGAATGCTCCTTGATTGATTACCGCATCATTTAGAGCTAAAAACGTTTCTATCTTTTTATTCTTTCTATAAACAGTGACCCTCAAAAGTGCACGTTTATCTATCGTATATTGTCCTGCAAAAATTTTATCTAAAGTTTCATATAAATTATCCGGCATTGCTTCGCTCAAAAATCCAACCGTGCCAAGGTTTACACCAAGGACTAGGGTTTTCTTTCTTTGTGTATTTCGCGCAGTCTTAAGAAGCGTTCCGTCGCCTCCAAGAGCTATCACGAGATCTACTTCATTTAATAATTCTTCTTTTGAATATCCTCTCTTTGCATCTTTTATATATTTAAAAGAATTATTGTCAAAATAAACATCTTTATTTTTGTCTTTTAAATATTTCGCGAGCTCAAGAATTAATTTCTTGTAATGAGCATTCTCGCGTTTAGTGACTATCCCTATTTTGTGAAGCTGTTTGTTCAGCTTTGGTTCTAGCATATAAAAGTGCTATGTACTTGCATATTATATCACTTTTTTGGCATTTCGTGAATCATTTCGTAGAGTTTGCCTGCAGAGGCTTCCCATGAAAACTTTTCTGACTGAATTATTCCTTTTTCTTTTAAACTATTTTTCAAACCTTGATCTATGATTATTTTAACCATAGCTTCCGCTATTTGCGACGGACTTTCCGGATCGACCAAGATAGCTGCATCGTCCACCACTTCAGGCAATGATGAAGTACACGAAGAAATCACCGGACAGTTCGACTTCATGGCTTCCAGCGGTGGAATTCCGAATCCTTCGTAAAATGACGGAAAGACTAAAGCTTCCGCTAAATTGTATAGATTCACTAAACTTTTGTCCGATAAATATCCTAAAATATGTACATATTTTTGTAGATAATTTTTTCTTATTTCTTCGTAAACCGGTTCGTAGTCCCATCCATTTTTCCCTACGATTATGAGGTAAAATTCAGGAAAACGTTCATGTATTAATGCGAAGGCTTTTATCAAATTTACGTAGTTTTTTCTGGGTTCTATCGTTCCAACGCATAAGAAAAATTTTTCCGGAAGATTTGTTTTTGCTGCAAATTCCTTTAGGATTTCTCCTTCTATTTTTCCATATATTTCTCCGGCAGCGCAATTTATAACTTTAATTTTTCGCTCATCTATGCCAAATTTCTCTAGAATATCTTTCTTTGTATTTTTTGAAACTGCTACAACTTTGTACGCTTTTTTCAGTGCAGTTTTTAGTAATAATTTTTCTATAAATACGGCTTTTTTGTTGTGCGTTTTTGGAAATAAAAAAGCCACTAAATCATGTACGACAACGATACTTTTTATTGATTTAGGAAGCAGAATCGGAATTATGAAACTTGTTGGCGCAAAAAAGATATTTATCTTTTCTTTGTATATGTCTATTGCTGCATTAATATGCCAAAAAACACCTTTTCCGCTTATTCTTTTTTGTTTAGCATTTTTGAATTCTTCAAATCCAGCAACAAAATCCGAACAATATAAAATATATTCGTTTTGGCGATCTATCTTCAGTAGGTTTCTGACAATGTTAAAAGTAAACCATCCTTTTCCCGCTTTCTCTCCTCCTGCCGATCTAATGTCTATTGCAATTTTCATGTTTTCAGTATATTACAATTCTGTAATAAACTTAAACTTTATTAATTATGCCTGACTCTTTCAAAAACAAATTTAGGCAGTTACCTTTTTACAAGAAATTGGCTTTAGCTGGAGGAATTCTTACTGTTATTGGAGCTCTTTTGCCATGGTATAAAGATATAGATAAATTCAAAACTGGCGATATGTTTTTAGGAATTACCGGACCTTTGTATCTTGCCGGCCTTCTTGTGCTTGCTTCCGGTGTAACATGTGCATTAATTGCCGGAATGAGACTTTTTAGAAAATCAGAACCAAAATTACCAATTTCAGAAATTCAGATTTACATGGCTGCAAGCGGATTCTCTATACTTATGCTTGTTCTTGCATTAAGTGTTTATTTCCATCCAAAATTTGGACTAAATCTCACTGAAAAAAATGCGGGAATAGGTGTAATTTTATCATTTATTGGTATAGGACTAACAATTCTTGGGGCTTTTGCAGGACTAAAAAAGAAAGAAATAGACTTTGAAACGGAAGGGGAAATAAAACCTTTGATTGACATTGAGGATAGAATTTCCGGTGGAGTTTATGGTAATGTATCAGACGATAGTGTTCATAATGAACGTTATGTTAAGGAGGATGAATATTCACAAAAGACAATAGATCTATAATTTATATTTTCATGACTGAAGAAAATTTAACAGATTGCGACATCATTTTTTACTGTAAGGATTGCGAAGAAATTGTCGAAACAAATAGAGTAGGTAAAAAATATGTCTATACTTGTAACAAATGCGGAACTAAAAATGTTGCATTCGGGACTAAAAAAAGTATTTCTTCTTTTTTTAGGTTAGATGAGCCAAAACCTGGAGAGAAGAAAGTTATCGCTAAAGAAGCTAAATAGTTTTTTCTAAAAATGGTAATCCTAAAAGAAGAAGTCACATCTCTATTCACAATAGATTATAATTTTATAAAAATGTAGGACATATTCCCTGCTCACAATCGTGTTGCAGTTGAGGATTTTAACATGTACAAATCCTCAACGTGTCATGATACATGATCATGACACAAGCAACACAAGGATTGTTCACAAGAAATATGTCCTACATTTTAGAAAAAATTTAAGTTTTTTTAATGAAAATTTAATGTCCATGGTGTATAAAGGGCTTGCTTAAGCATGTTTCATGAAACAAAAAAATTCTATTGACGGTGAGTGTATGCTCACCTATACTGTAGTCACTTTACCAAATAACAATCATCCTATGACAACTAAAATCGAAAAGAATAATGAAAAAAATGAAAAGAATAAGGCTATAGATTTGGCAATTGCTCAAATCGAAAAAAGTTTTGGAAAGGGCTCAATTATGAAAATGGGCGAAGAAGCTAGAATACCAATTGAAACAATATCAACAGGGTCACTTTCTCTTGATGTAGCCTTGGGTGGAGGAATTCCGAGGGGAAGAGTTGTAGAAATTTTTGGACCTGAAAGTTCAGGAAAAACTACATTGAGTCTTCATATTTTGGCCCATGCACAAAGAGCTGGAGGAACTGTTGCTTTTATTGATGCGGAACATGCTCTCGATCCTGAATATGCCAGACGCATAGGTGTTGACGTTGATTCTCTTCTTTTGGCTCAACCTGATAGTGGAGAACAAGCTCTAGAAATAGTTGAATCCCTTGTAAGAAGTGGTGGTATCGATGCAATTGTGATCGATTCTGTAGCTGCACTTACCCCACGAGCTGAAATCGATGGCGATATGGGTGATTCTCATATGGGACTTCAGGCTAGACTTATGAGCCAGGCTCTAAGAAAACTTACTGCAATTACTTCAAAAACAAATACTACTGTAATTTTCCTAAATCAGTTACGCATGAAGATTGGAGTTATGTTTGGGAATCCTGAAACTACAACTGGAGGACAAGCTCTTAAATTTTATGCTTCCGTCAGAATGGATATAAGAAGTATAGGTAAAATTGAAGACCCAGGTAGTGCCGAAAAAGAACTTGTTGGTAATAGAGTAAAGGTAAAAATAGTGAAAAATAAGATTGCTCCACCTTTCAAGACAGCTGAATTTGATATTCTTTACAACAAGGGAATTTCATTTGAAGGAGACCTTCTTGACCTTGCTACAAAATACAATATCGTGAGGAAATCCGGGGCTTTCTATAGCTATCATGATGAAAAACTTGGACAAGGTCGTGAAACGGCAAAGAATTTCTTACTCGGAAATGGAAAAATGACGAAAGAAATTGAGAAAGATGTAAAAACTTTTATTTCTGGAAATGTAAATGAAATAGCAAAAACAATGGTAGAAGTTTCTGAAACATCTGATGCTATATCCGATGATGAACAATAAGATCATAAATAAAAGCAGGCTTATGGATTATACTTTACGGCTTGTATCAAAAAAGAGATATACAGTTTCCGAAATTCGGAAAAAGTTATCCACTCTTTGTAAAAATTATCCAGAAATTGAAGTCAGCATTATAAATGAGGTTATAAGTAGACTTATAGAACTAAAATATCTGGATGACGATCAGTTCGTAAAAGATTATGTCCTTAGCAGGATTCAGTTTAAACCGAGAGGGATTTCGCTAATAAAACGGGAACTGCAGGGAAAGGGCATAGATAAAAACATCGTAGAAAGTGGATTTGAAAATCTCGACTATGATGAATCTAAAGCCTGCCGTGATCTTATTGAAAAGAGAACAAGACTATGGAATAAGCACCCAATCATGAAACAGAAACAAAAAGCGTTTCAATTCCTCGCCTCTAAGGGCTTTTCTAAAGAAGCTATTTACACATCATTAAAATCCTGTTATTCTAGCGATAGAGAACAGGATTATTAATTTATCCTGTTTGTTTTTGTATCCTTTAAAAAGAAATAATATGCAGTCACAGTTTATTGCTGCGATCAACCAGCTTTGCGATGAGAAAAATATTCCTAGAGATAAAGTACTTGAAACTATCAAAGCCGCTTTGCGCGCCGCGTTTAGAAAAGACTATGGAAATAAGAATCAGGAAGTAGATGTTGACCTTGATGAAAATTCAGGACTTGCAACTGTTTTCATTGTGAAAGAAGTTGTAAAAAAAGTTGAAGATGAAGATCTTCAAATGTCTGAACTTGAATCTAAAAAATACAGCAAAAAAGCGAAAATCGGAGATAAAATCAAGATTGATGTAACTCCTACAAACTATGGAAGAATCGCAGCTCAGGCGGCAAAACAAGTTATCATTCAAAAGATTCAGGACGCTGAAAGAGATGTCATGTATGATACATTCAAAGATCGTGAAAATGAGCTTTTGAATGCATTAGTTCACCGCGTTGACGGCACAAATGTATATGTAAATTTGGATAACAAAACGACTACAAATTTGCCTTATGATCAACAAATTCCCGGAGAGAAATATTATTCAGGACAAAGAATTAAGCTTTATTTGGACAAAGTTATTAAAACTACAAAAGGTCCTCAACTTATCATTTCAAGAAACCATCCAAGTCTTGTTCGAAAACTTCTTGAGCTTGAAATTCCTGAAATAAAATCAGGACTTGTTGAGATCAAATCTATCTCTAGAGAACCTGGAGTAAGATGCAAAGTTGCAGTAAGTTCAAATGATGCAAAGATCGATCCAATTGGTTCATGCGTAGGCCAAAAAGGTGTTCGTGTACAAAATATAATGGATGAACTAAATAATGAAAGAATTGATATTATTCAATGGTCTCCAAATATGGAGGATTACATCAAAACTGCTTTAGCCCCTGCGAAGGTTACTACTATCAAACTTTTTGATAAAGAAAGAAGAGCGAAAGTTTACGTTCAACCAGATCAACGTCCTCTTGCAATCGGAAAACAAGGTCAAAATGTTCGATTGGCTTCTATCCTTACAGGTTGGGAAATTGATATTCTTGATATTTCAGAGCTTATTGCTCAAGGAAAAGGCGATGTTAAGATGTTAATTGAGAACCTTGCTGATCTTGGACTTGCTGACTCAATAGTTGAAGCCTTATCTAAAGCAAATCTTACTCTTGTGGAGCAAATAAAGGGTCTTGGCGCGAAAGATTTGATGGAAGTTGATGGTGTAGACGAAGCCGGCGCAAATCAAATTGTAGAGGCTCTTAAGAAGGTGGCGTAAATATTTTTGAAAAATACGCTAGAAAAGGAAAGATCTCCATTCGTAATAGGTTGTGTGGTTGGACAAATCTAACATGTACGATTTGTCCAATTTGAGTCGATACATGATCGACTCAAAAACACAACAATCTATTACTCATGTAAATCCTTCCTTTTTTAGCTGACCGTTTCCAAATAACATGTTTCGCAATATACAGTTTCAGGTTGTTTTGGGCTATAAGTCGTCGTTATTGGCGTCCCACATTTGTCGCATTTACGGTCATAGAGTTTTCGTTGATTCCTTAGTGCCATGCGCTCTTTATGCCTCTGGTTAGGGCATTTTCTAGGCAATGGTAAGTTAGTCTTTTTGTAGAAATTTAGTTCTTTTGGCAAAAGTTTATAAGCCTTGCCACTTGATTCACAAATAAGAATCTGCTGACAAATATCTTCTTTCGCGTCTTTTGCAAAATCCGGTAATTTATATCCTATTTTTGGCGTTTCCTCCTCGTCATCGCGCCATCTTAGTCCCCTAGTCTTAACGTTGTCTTTATCCATTGGAAAATAATCCTGAGCCATTGATTCGTTGTAGGCAAAAAGAGAAATATTCATTGGGAAAAATTCTCCCCATTCATTCTCTTTAAGCTCGGCTTCGCTCGAACTGGCAGAGCCAGATTCTCTCTCAACCTGCGCGCTCGCGCCGTGCGCTCGCCCAATTCCTCCCATGTGTTCGATAATTTTTGGAACTAGTTCTTCGTATTGTTCTTTCGTATATTGTTTATTTAAAATGCAATATTCATTTTTCTTTAGACCTATACATCCAAAACAATTTTTTGAATTGAAACATAGGCTGCAATAAGCTATTTCGCTGTTAAACCAGCAAATATCATTGAATATGTGCATATAATTTTTCTCACTTCCTATGCACTCATAGACAAGTTCTGAATGGTCGTCGTTGTTTATGTCATAACAATCTTTTAAAGACGTCGCATTACTTACGAATTTACAGTCCTGTAGCTCTTTTACCTCATAACATTCTTTTGCGTTTTTTGAATTATATATGTTGTCGCCAGTGCAATTTTCTACGTTTGTAGCTTCCATGTAACGGCGAGGTATCTTTTTTAACCAATTAAAATAATCTTCTTTCGCCTTTGGCAAATTCTCCAAAAATGGCTTTATTCTGCGTTCATATTCTTCTTTGTCATACTGAATATTCCCGATGCAATATTGTTTATTTGCTAAGCCAAACGATGCAAAACAGTTTTTACATCCTCTTAAATTTTGCCCTAAAATACAATCTGTACAATTTGAACAATTTTTTATAAAAGAACAGTTATATGAATTTTCGCTGTCTACAGCCGAATAACAAAGTTCACAATTTATTACATTTGATGAATCGAAAGTATCACGTGATTTTCCTATGCGATTTGAGTAGCAACATCCATCATTTTCCCATGCTGTAAAAAGCAGATATGAGTCCTTATTTCGAAATGCAAAATTACAATATTCACTGTTTTCCGGTTCTTTATTTATTAAACTAATACGTGGTACCGCCATCATCAATTCTTTGAATTGTTCGAAAAATGGCTTATCAAATGAAAAATCTTTTCCATATTTCAATGGATCAAAACTATCTCCCCACCATTCGTTCTGGTCATAAACAAGACATTTTGATTCCGGAGCGTACATTGTCACAACTTCTTTTCCGCTCAAGTCTGATTTGCGCCTGTATATATTTCTTTCATTACGAAAGCTTAATCGCCTTTGCTGTCGGCAATCATGGCATAATGTTGGAGCTGTAATATTATATTTCTTACCGCCAAATACAGGAGAAATGCGCTCATAAAATGCTAAATCTTCGTCTGTTATTTCAAATTGATGATTACAAGTTTTGCATGTTTTTTCCATAATTGTTTTTCTAAATAGGTATCAGTACTGCATTCTAACTCTTTTGGACTTCCTTTCAAAGCTGTTTTCTGCTATAATATTCAGATATAAACGACCCTGAATTATGGCAGATACAAATAGCACAAATATTCAACCAACAAATGCTGCAGCTGTTGCTACGGCAAATGTTGTTGTGGAACCTGTTGCTGCTCCAACAGATCAGGGGCTTAATATTAGTGGAAATAACCCAAAACAAGCCCAAAAAGGTCTTACCGATCAGACAGCTATGGGTCAGGTTTCTGAGGTAAACAGAGAATTTCTAGAGAGATCTATTTTGAAAGCGGCACGTGATAAGAACATGCCATATATTGATATTGAACGAACTCCACTTAATCCGGATTTCATTAGGGTTCTTGATCTTGAAACAGCAAAAAAAGGAAAAATGATTCCATTTTTGAAGGCCTCAAAAGCTCTTAAAATTGCGGTTTCAAATCCAGACGATGAAGAAACAAAGAAAGTTCTTCAAATGCTTAAAGATAATGGATTTGAAGTGACTTTGAGCCTTGCTTCCGAGATTGGAATTACTGAGGCATTTAAACTTTATGATGCTACACAAAAATACAAAAAAATTCAGCTAGTACAAAGTGTTGAAGAAAAATCTATTCAAACTTATGAAAAAGAAATCACGGCATTAAAAGATCTTCCAACAAAACTTGGAACTGTTCCTGCCGAAGAAGCATTGAATTTGCTTGATGTGGCTGCTATAAAAACAAAAGCATCAGATATTCATTATGAACCTTCTGAAGTCGAAACTGTTGTGCGTTTTAGAATCGATGGAGTTTTACATATCGTTTTCACTTTGAGAAATGACACATATCACAGACTTGCGGATCAAATAAAATTCAAAAGTGGAATGCAATTAAATATAAACGCAATTCCTCAAGATGGACGTTATGTTTTCACCTTCAATGAGAGGAAAATCGCAGTTCGTGTCGCGTCAATTCCTACTCCTTATGGTGAATCATTTGTTTGCAGATACTTGCCTTCGGATGTGAAAGCTTTGACGCTCGAAGAACTCGGATTTCAGGGACAAGCTCTAAAAACTTTGCAAGATTCTACGAAAATTTCACAAGGAATGGTGCTCGTAACTGGGCCTACTGGAAGCGGTAAAAGTACAACCTTGTACTCGATGCTAAACATCATGAATTCGCCTGAGAAAAAAACAATTACACTTGAAGATCCGGTCGAGTATTACATTCGCGGAGTTGTTCAAAGTCAGATAAGTGAAAAGGCCGGATATAGTTTTGCGGCGGGACTTAGATCTATTTTGAGAAATGATCCGAATATCGTAATGCTCGGGGAAATTCGTGACGTTGAAACAGCTCAAACTGCATCGCAGGCTGCGCTTACAGGTCACGTGCTACTTTCTACATTACATACAAATAGTGCGCTTGAATCTATTCCTCGTCTGACGAATATGGGGCTGGAACCTTTCATGGTTGCGCCTGCTTTAAACACAGTTGTTGCACAAAGATTGGTTCGTAAAGTTTGCCCAAAATGTTCGACTATTGATGCTATCGCTGAAACTGAAAAACAAGAATTTGATAAAGAAAAAATGCCTGTTCCTGAAAAAATTCCACATGCTCACGGATGTGATGAATGTAGCAATACCGGATATCTTGGAAGGCTTGTTATAGCCGAAGCTATCACTATCGATGATGAGATGAAAAATCTTATTTTGAAAAATGCTTCTTTGACTGAAATAGAAGAATTTGCTGTCAAAAAAGGAATGATAAAAATGAAACAGGATGGCTTGAATAAGGTCGCGCAAGGACTAACCACAATGGAGGAAGTCTTCAGAACTACAAACCTCGCAAGCTAGATCTGAAATAAAATCCTGCTGCTGCTATAAGAATAGCAAAAGCCAGGAATATGAATTTGAATGGAAGCACTGCCAAAACTAATGCTCCTATTATTGGTGTTAAAAATGCTGATACTGTCGTTGACGTTGAGTAAATACCATATAAATCCTCTTCTTGTTCTTTTGGTGTGTTCTTCAAAAGATAATATTCTTGTATCGGTTCAATAAATGCGGCACCGATGCTCGCAAGGATTATTATAATGAAATTTATGATCGGGAAAGGGCTTATAAACGTCAATAAAAGTGCTCCAGCTATTATGAAAAATCCTGCTGAAATCGGCATTCTTATTCCTTTTTTATCTGCATATTTACCTATTTTTTCTTCCAATAAAATAAATGGAATGATTCCAAGAGACATAACAATTCCCGTTACACTGCTAAGATATCCTGAGGCGATCACGTAAAGTGGAAGATAAAGTCTTTTTACCATGAACCAAGCCATTAACGAGAAACTCATGAAATATGCTTTTGTTCTATTTGGATCGCTAAAATAATTTCTTATGTTGTCGAAAAATTTCACAGTCGATACTTTTTTCATATTTATAATCGCCATCGATTCTTTGATAACGTGATGATTATAAAAATATAAAAATCCTGCAAGCACTATTGCAGCAGACAAAATGAAGACGATCTCATACCCAAATTGGCTGGCTAAAAAACCTCCAACAAGTGGACCTATAAGGTACCCTATATTTTGGAATTTGAAATATCTGCCTTCGTCTTCTCCGAAATCTTTGCTGTTTGAAAAGTCTCTTACAAAAAGTGAAAGCGTGATTATCGCGAAAAGTTCAAACCAAGATTTCACCGTTGTTAGAATTGAAAGTTCCGTTATCCTTACAACAAAAATCAACATAAAATAAATCACCGCCAAGCTTATAAAACTAGCTTTGAGAACAAATGTTCTTTGAATTTTCTTAAAAATTATTGTGCTACAAAGGCCTGCAGCGAGTGTCATTAATGCCATTACTGAGAAAAAAATACTTACGCTTTCATCAGTATGTAAAACAGATTTTACGAAATTTGGAAATATTGGAATTATCAAACTTGCTGCAAGACCTATCAAAAGTGCAAGCCATGAAAAGATTCTTCCTTCTTTGCTTTTGTGTGGTGTTCTTATTTTGTCCATAGTTGGATATTAGCACTTACGTATGTATTTTCCACCATTATTCACTATAAAATTATTTATCTCAAGTAAAGATAAAATTATCAGGATTTTTTGCGTTTCAAGTTTTGATTTATCTTTTATTTTTTCGAGTGAAGTTTCGCGATTTATTGTCATGGAAAATAAAATTTCTTTTTCTTCTGGTGAGATATTGTATGCTATTTTTGGCCTTACGATCAGCGCCTCAGGCTTTTGTTCCGGCGTTTTCGACTGTGCTGGATTTTTCACTTCCAGTTTTAATTTTGGTTGAAGACTTAGTTGTTCGATTATTTCTTGTCCTGATGAAACCGGATATGCCCCACATTTTTGTAAAAGTTTTAGTGCGCCAATTCCTTGAAATCTATCGACATCTTGAGGCACAACAAATATTTCTCTATTTTGTTCGAGTGCGAGACGGGCTGTTATAAGTGCACCGGATTTTTCCGGAGCCTCTACCACCAAAGTCGCTATAGACAGCCCTGAAATTATCCTGTTCCTTTGAGGAAACGTATATTTTGACGGCCTTGAATTTTCTTCATATTCTGAAATCAGAAGTCCTTTTTCGGAAATTTCTTTCGCTAAATTTTTATTTTCTGGAGGATAAATATCTATAATTCCGCTTGGCAAAACCGCAACAGTTTTTAGATTATTTTTTATCGCCGCTTTGTGTGCAATAGTATCGATGCCTTTTGCAAGCCCTGAAACAATCGTCACCTCGTAGTGAGATAATTCTTCTATTATCTTTTCTGTCATCATTTTCCCGTACTGTGTGCATCTTCTTGTGCCAACAACTGCTATGCAAGTTCTGTCTAAAATGGTGAGATCCCCTTTGTAAAATAATTTTTGAGGAGGGGCGTGTATTTCCTTTAGCATAGCGGGATAAACTTTGTCTGTGATGTGTAGTGTTTGCATAAATTATTGATATTAAATTTTTATAAAAAGATTTTTTGTTTCGGAATTTGACTTTTTCAAAGAGAATTAGTAAACTTTTGTTGTATTTTATATGAAAGGGCCCATCTGAATGTTTTGTCTTTCAGCCGAGCCCTTTTTGGAATATGGAATATATTCAAGCCTATCTCTTGCTCTATCTATAAAAGATATTTTTTCTCTTGCCACTCTTTTTAGTATCCATGAACACTCTTTTTTGTATGGGCTTAAAACTTTCTCAAGTTTTCCATTGACGTATAAATGATGAACAAGCGAATAAAAATCTCCATCGCTTGTAATTATTATTGCTCTTTCATAGTCATTAAAGTCGATCATTGCCTGAAGAATCATGTCTCCGTCACAATTTCCTTTTATTTTACCTTCAGATATAGAGACTGGCTTGAATATCAATGTATATCCAGTATTTTCAAGAAATTCATATAGTTTACAATTTTTGCTTAAAAATCCTGTGAACCAGTATATTTTTTTAACCCTATATTTTTCTTTTAGATAGACTTGTAGTTTTTTATAATCAATTTTCCATCCAAGCCTCTGCATCCCTAAAATCAAATTTTGGCTGTCTATAAAGGCATAGTTCATAAACTATTTTAAAAACCCTTACATTAAACACCCTCGACATTAAGGAATCGTTAAAAAAAGTTAAATTTTTTCTAAAATCTATAAACCTTTTATTGTGATCTTTCCGCCTTCGACTATTTCTCCGACTACTTGCATCTTGATATTGTGTCTTGCACAAGCCTCAGTGATCACATCAACGTCGTTTGAAACTAGCAACATTCCGACTCCCATGTTCCATGTTCTATATGCATCTTCTTTTGGAATACCTCCGATTTCGATCAATTTTAGCATTTGTTCGTGTGGTGTCGGCAAGTTATCTAGGTTTGCTCCAAGTCCTGTTTTCTTGAGAACTCTGCCGAAATTTCCTGCTATTCCTCCTCCTGTTATATGTGCGATCCCTTTAAGTTCAGCTTTTGGTTGCTCTTTGAATCTTCCGTGTAAATCCATTATCAAACTTGTATAAATCACTGATGGGATCAGCACAACTTCTCCCCAAGTTTGCGTGTCATCGTATTTTTCGTGTGCCCATTTTTCTCCAAATTTTTGCCTCAAAACATATCTCACAAGTGAAAGTCCGTTTGCTCTGAAACCGTTACAGCCAAGCCCTATAACCTTGTCTCCAGGTTTGATATTTTTGCCTGTAATTATTCTGTTTTTTTCTACAACTCCCACTGCTGTTGCGTTCCAAATATATCCATTTAAAACGTCTCCAAGTTCTGCTATTTCTCCTCCAGGAACTATTATTTTGTGTTCCAAAGCGGCTTTCTCTAGACCTTCCATCATCGCAGTGATTTTTTTCTCATCAACTTTATTTGCATCAATTGTGTTTGAAACTGAGATTGTTTCAGCTCCTACACAAGACGCATCATCAGCTACCATCGCCACTAAATCGTATCCAATAGTGTCGTACTTCTCCATCATTTCTGCGACTTCCATTTTTGTGCCAATTCCATCGTCGTTTTGTACAAGCAGATAATCGCCCATGTCCATTGCTCCTGTGAATCCACCTTCTTCGAGAACAGGTTCACCAATCATGCCTTTCCTTCCAGGAAAAGTCGCTTTTGCTGCTGCGTATGCGATAGCTGAACATTTATCTCCCAAGTCGATGTCGACTCCAGATTCTTTATAAGTAGACATAAGTAAATTAATTATTTGTCGCTGATAATTTTCCCTTCTTTAATAGTTACAACTCTTTTTTTGACGTGAGCTACTACGTCTTTATTGTGAGTGGAAAGTAAAATTGTTGTACCTGATTTATTTATTTTCAGCAAAAGTTCTGCAAGTGCCAATGCATTTTCCGGATCAAGATTTCCTGTCGGCTCATCTGCGATAAGTAGCTGTGGCGCATGTACAAGTGCTCTGGCAATTGCGACTCTTTGTTTTTCTCCTCCTGAAATTTCGTGTGGAAAACTATTTCGAAGTTCTTCAAGTCCTGTAAGTTTCAAAACTTCAGTGACTCTTTTTTGTACAAAATCTTGTTGATAGCCTGAGACCTCAAGTGCAAATGCGACATTTTCGAAAACTGTTTTTTGTGGAAGTAATTTGTAATCCTGAAAAACAATTCCAATCTTCCTTCTATAGGCTTGTAGACGCTCTCCATGAAGTTTGTTCACTTCAAAATCATCCATGAAAATATTTCCGGCATTCACCTTCTCAGCCCCAATAATTGTATGAATAAGTGTCGTTTTGCCTGCGCCAGAATGTCCTGTAATACAAACAAATTCACCTCCTTCCACATTGAAAGATATAGAATCCAAAACTTTTTTATTCCCGAATTTTTTTGTGACGCGGTCTACGAAAATCATGGCACAATTATAGCAGGAGAAATTCTTTGGGGGAAGAGAAGTGAATATTTTCCTCATCAATTTTTTCTCCGGCCCAATTTCTAAAATAAACTAAAGACATACCATTTCATGATTTTCTACTTGTGAAGCTTTTTTCAATATATTTGTTCTATTCTTTTCCAGCTGTTTATCTGTTACTGTTTTCCCTTCCAGATAGTCAACAAACCATCTAGCTTCTTCTCCTTTAAGCCTGATTGGTTCAAAATCTTTTTTAGTCATAAAAAGTGATGAATGAGCATGCTGAGTATAGCATGTGCCATCATAATTGTGTAAATTTTTTAAATTTTAATTTATAAAAGTTCAACACCATTTTATTGTGCGGATATGGTTGCAGGTAGTATTTATCGGCCAAATGATGCAAAAATTTATAAAGCTATTATT
>CALRHQ010000006.1 GCA_943359415.1 Candidatus Peribacteria bacterium | reverse complement strand
AACAAAAACAAAGTTTAATAGCTCATTATATGCAGCTAGTTTAAAACTTTTTTCCCCCCGCTTCTGCGGGTTTTTTTTTACACAAAATTATATATTGTGTAATTCTCTTCTTAATCCATGAGGAAATTCTGTTGCTTTTGAATCTTCATATTTTCCAATGATTGCTTCCAATTTTTCTTTTATTTGATTCGCTATGGTTTTTGTTGTAGGTTTTTCCGTCGAAAGATGATCAAGTGTTTTGATTATATCTTTTATCTTTGAGCTAATCATGAGAGCTGTTTGTTTTTGCGCTCTTAGTACGTCAGCTTGGCTTTTTCCACGTAGGCTTGTTTTTTCTAGAATTGCTGCATTTTGGAGGGTTTGTTGGATAAGTTGTTGTACTTTTCTTTTGATGCCAAAAATTGTTGCTGTTTCGACAGCTAATAATTCCGGAATAATTTTTGGTTCGTAAGGCGGTATTTGTTTTTCTTGTTGATGCGGTTTGAAAATCACTAAAAAATATTTTTTACCTATTGCTTGTATTTTAAATCTTTGAGGTAGTTCGGATGATGATCCTAAGCTGTTTATTTTTTCCAATACCGGAGATATTTCGTCATATCCTAAAATGTCTCGAAGATCTTCCAGGGTAATTCCTTTGCGTTTTGCAATTTCTATTATTAGAGGATATCCGGCACGATTATGGCTAAAGATGT
Organism: Candidatus Peribacteria bacterium; assembly: GCA_943359415.1. Taxonomy (GTDB): domain Bacteria; phylum Patescibacteriota; class Gracilibacteria; order UBA1369; family LOWO2-01-FULL-3; genus UM-FILTER-38-24. Next base: position 22,506 of record CALRHQ010000006.1, on the reverse strand, counting down.
GCTTAATACTTGTGATGTATTTTACTTTATTTATTTCTGTATCTTCTTCTTCCTTTGGTTTATCGTCTAAATTATGTGTGTTTTCGTCCAATCTTCGTAATCTGTATAAACTGACTCTTGTATTTGTAGCTATTATTTCTTTGTCATGTGTAACTATTGAAAGGCCTTTGAGTATTAATACTGATTCTATTTGTGTCAAAAAACTTGCCACTTGTTGTATGCTTGCTGGTTCTGCATTGAATTCACCGTTTTTAATTCTGTTTCTTAGTTCTACTCGTATATTCTCTGAGGTAATTGCATGTGGTTGTTGTATCATTGCTTCATACAAAATTTCATATATTGCCTCTTTATAGCCTTTTGGATCATTTGCGAATTCCATTGTAAGTGGAATTTCTATTTGATGATTTTGATCGACTGGTTCTGATTGTTTTGTAAGTGTGTCTGTCATGATTTTTTATGCTACATTTCTTAATGATGCGCGAAGTGATCGTGGGAATTCTTTTGATTTTGAATCTTGATGAGTTTTAAGAATCTTTGCGATTTTGTCGCGTGTTTCTATTATTCCTAATGCCATTTTAGGATTTTGTTCTGATAAAACATCGAGTGTGTTTAATATTTTTTGAAGAGTTTTTGTGATCAATTTTGCCGCTTCTTTCTCTTTGTAATCCTGCTTTTGCTTGGGCAAGTCTTTCTTGTACTGTAAGTGATTCTAGAGTTCTTTCTGGTTGCGTTGTGGCTGGATTTGTAGCAGCTAAAGCTGTACGTGCTCCTTCTTGTGCGGATTTATCGGATGGCATAAGACGCGCCATCGTTGAAGGTGTTGATATGGTTGCTGTGCCTGCTGATTGGTCTCCGGATTCTGATCCTTTATCTTCCAGTGCCATTTTCAAATTTAAAATATGGAGAGTAAGGTATTTCTTACTTACTTCTTTGTCAAGTATTGTTTTGGCTGTTTTACAACATTTTGATGAATTCGTCGAAGAAGCTTACTGTGTCGAGTGGACCTGGAGCGGCTTCAGGGTGAAATTGGCATGAGAAAAATGGAAGAGTTTTGTGGCGAATGCCTTCTATTGTTTCATCATTTGCGTTTTTCAGCCAAACTTCCCAGCCTGATTTTAGAGATTTTTCGTCGACGGCAAATCCGTGATTTTGGCTTGTTATGTAGCATTTTTGAGGATTTGTGTTTAGGTCGATGACGGGTTGGTTTTGTGAACGGTGTCCGAATTTTAATTTGTATGTTTTTGCGCCTGATGCGATTGCCATTATTTGGCAGCCAAGGCAGATGCCGAAAATCGGTTTTTTCAACGTGAACGCTTTTTTTATAATTTCATGAAGTTCTGTAAGCATCGCCGGATCTCCGGGACCGTTTGACAGGAAGATTCCGTCAAATTTTATTTCTTTGCCATCGATTTTTTCTGTCATAAAATCATAATTCCATGGAACTCTTATGACTGTTATGTCGCGTTTTAGGAAATTTCTTATGATGTTATTTTTCATTCCGCAATCAATACATATAATTACTTTTTTGCCACGTTTATATATTTTTGGTTTTTTGATCGAAACTTTGTCTACAATGTTTTCGGAATTTGGATCCTGAAAATCTATTTCTTTTCCGATGATTATTTTTCCGAGCATTACTCCGTGAGTTCTTAGTTTTTTTGTTAATTCTCGAGTATCTATCCCCGTGATTGCAGGAATTTTGTTTTCTTTGAGCCACTGCCCAAGTGATTTTTTTGCAGTCCAGTGACTGAAGTTTTCACTGTATTCATTTACGATTAATCCTGTCAGGCTTGCTTTGTTTCCTTCAAAAATTTTCTCGATTTGATCTTTGTCTTTTTTATCATCAGGTATGCCATAATTTCCGACCAGAGGTGAAGTCATTACGAGAATTTGGCCTGTGTAGGAAGGATCTGTGAAGCTCTCAGGATAGCCAACCATTGATGTATTGAAAACAACCTCGCCTGCGACAGATATATCTGCGCCGAAAGATTTTCCTTCAAAAACTGTGCCGTCTTTTAGAATGAGTTTTGCTTGCATTTGTTTGATTCTATATTGAGGAGAGAGGAGTGGCAAGGAGATTTAGAGTATTGCCGTTTTCGCAAGAATGTGTTATAATAATAAATCCTATTTTTATATATTATGCTTGCAAATCCTGTTGAACAATTTGATGCAATTGATGTTGAGTCCTCGATCTTATTGCTTTCTGAAACGATGCCAAAGGCTGCGGATGGATTTAATACTATTTTGGAAGGAGTGAAAGAGTATCCTGCCCAATATGTTTCACCTGAAGATTTTTCTTGTACAAAGGGTGATGTTGGTGAATTGCTTCAATGTTGGTTCAGTGAGTATTTTTCTTCTGAACATATCAATCTTTCTGATGATGATAAGGTTCGTGCGACTCAGATTGTGAAAGAAATTGCAGATTTTTTGGCACAAAATAAATCTTTGTGGCCTTTTTTCTCAGATTTCTTTCGTGAGAAATTTGGAATAGTTGTTGAGAAGGCTGTTGTTGCTGATTCTGGCACAAAAATTGCGAATTCTGTCGTCGAAAAAATTGATCAAAAAGTTAGACAATATTCTTGTGTTAATAGACCTTTAGATAAAAGACAGATTTTGCAGTTTTTCAAGGCTTGTGGTTTTGAAGTCATTGCTGATGGAGGAAAAGGTGGGCATAGTGGTATTTATCTTGATGGGAAAAAAGTTGGATCATATTCTGGACATGGAGGTGTGTGGATTAGAGCAATTATGGATGAATTGGCTAATAACGATGTTTCTTTGAGTGTTCTTGCAAATGGTTATAATAAAATTTTCAAAAGTGGATTTGTAATTTTAACTTAATATTATGAGTGGTAAGGATGTTGTACAAATTGGGGTGGAAGAGTTGGAGAGAGGTGAATTTGATGATGTGATGTTGTTAAAATTGGCTGAACATTCGATCAATCCTGATGTTTTGGAAATACTTGCCGGACATTCAAATGCTATTATAAGGCTTGCTGTTGCGGCAAATAGACATATAGGTCTTGCTGCGGCTAATGTTTTGGAAAATGATAAAGATAGTGGTGTTGTTCGAGTTCTTGTTGTAAATCCGACTTATCTTGCGATGCAAATTGATGGAGTTGTTGATATCAGTAATGCTGTTATTCGTCGTACTGGAGTTGTGAAACCTGAGTAGATTTTTATTTTTCTTTGTTTTTTTCTGCTTCGGCTTTTTTTGCCGCTTCTTTTATTTTTTTTATTACGTCAGGCTTATTTCCTACAAGTAGATTTAGTAGCATTTCTGATCTTTTGTCTTTGTCTCCAGCTGATTCTTTGTTGATTTGTCCTACGTGTGATTTTAGCGAGAAAAATACAATTATTCCAACGATGAAAATTACTACTATTAGTGCCGGATAATAGTATGTTGCAAATAAATTTGCGATAAAATTCATGAAATCGTCGATGTTGGTGAGACGCATATTTTTGTTTGCTTTACAGATTTGTTAATTTATTTTAGAATGTTTCGGAATAAAAGAAAATATGAAATTCAAACACCAACACATTTTGTCTACAAAACAGTTTGATAAAAATGATTTGTTGGCGTTTTTTGAGGTAGTTAAGAAAATGGAAAAGGTGGTCGAGGAAGCGGTAAAAGAGGGGAAACAATCGAAACTTTGTGAAGGAAAAATTCTTGCAACTCTTTTTTATGAACCTTCTACGAGAACGAGATTTAGTTTTGAAACGGCGATGCTAAGGCTTGGAGGCAGAGTTATTTCAAATTTTGATATGCTTAAAACTTCGTCCGCTACGAAAATGGAGACACTTTATGATACCGGAAAAGTGATTTCGCAGATGGCGAATGTGATTGTTATGAGACATCCGGAAGTTGGAAGTACAGAGAAAATGGCTAAGGGAAGCAATGTTCCGGTGATCAATGCGGGGGATGGAAGTGGTGAACATCCTACTCAGGCATTGCTTGATCTTTATACGATTTGGAAGTCACACGGACGTATTGATGGCTTAACTATCGGCATGATTGGCGATCTGAAAAACGGTCGTGTGCCTCATTCACAATGTAGTTTGTTGAAACATTTTGGATGCAAATTTATATTTGTTTCACCTGTTGGACTCAAAATGCCTTCTGAAATTACTGCAGAGCTAAGAGCTTGCGGGTGTGAAGTCGTGGAAACAGAAGATTTGGCTGAGGTTATTCATGACATGGATGTTATTTGCATGACAAGAATTCAAAAAGAGAGATTTGCGAATGATGAAGAATATGGAAAATATGCAGGAAGTTATGTACTTGACTGCGAAATGATGAATTTGGCGAAAAAAGATTCTATTGTTCTTCATCCTTTGCCACGTGTTGATGAGATTTCTTCCGAAGTCGACGATGATCCGAGAGCGAAATATTTTGAGCAAGTCAAAAATGGTGTTGCCGTTAGAATGGCTCTGATATGCGAAGTTTTTGGCATCAAAGTGTAGTGCGTTTTTTTGTGTGGTGAAAAATATTTAAAAAAACAATGAAAAAACTTTTATTTAAAAATGGGCAGGTTGTTTCCGGAAACGAAGTTTTTTTTGCAGATGTTTTGGTGGAGGAAGGAAAGATAAAAGATGTGATTCGTAGAAAAGGGGTGGAAGTGGATGGATGTTGTGGAGGTGGAAATTGTGCTTGTGAAAGCGATAAAAATGAAGGTAAATCCAAAAAGATTTTTGAAAAAAGATTTTTTGGATTTGGGAAAATTCCTGAAATTGATTGTACCGGAAAATTTATTTTTCCAGGAATTATTGATGTACATGTGCATTTTCGAGATCCAGGACAAACTCAAAAAGAAGATTTTTCCAGTGGATCAATGTCTGCAGTTTCCGGCGGAGTAACCACAGTTTTTGATATGCCAAATAATATTCCACCGACAACCACTGTTCAAAATCTCGAGAAAAAACGTGCAAATGTTTCGAAAAAGAGTTATGCGAATTTCGGCTTGTACATGGGGTTTGATGGTAAAAATATAGATGAAATAAATATGTCTCAAGGAATTTGTGGAGTTAAAACTTTTGTCGCAAATTCTACAGGGAATATGGGTGTAAATAATGCATCACTTGAAGAACTTTTTGCGAAAGTTGATAGGTCTAAATTGTTGGTTTTTCATGCGGAAGATGAAGAATGTATTAATCAAAATAAAGAAAAATTTCTTGAAAAATATTCAAGTGGAAAAGTAAAATCACGAGGAGTCGATCCGTCCGTTCATTCGACAATAAGGCCTAAAGAATGCGCTCTACAGGCAGTCAAAACTATTTGTGAATTTGCGAAAGAATTTAAAAGACCTATTCATGTTTGTCATGTTTCATCTCCGGAAGAAGTTTCTTTGATCAATGAATATCGTGCATTTGGAGTGACTTGTGAAATTACGCCTCATCATCTTTTTTTCTCAGATGATGATTATGGACATTTGAAAAATTTTATAAAAATAAATCCTCCTGTGAGAAGTCAGGCTGATGTTTTTGGTTTGTGGAAGGCTCTTCAGTCTGGAGAAATAGATATGATTGCAACTGATCATGCGCCGCACACTATCAAAGAAAAGAAACTTTCTTACTTGAATGCGCCGAGTGGTGTGCCAGGTGTTGAGGTTTTATTGCCGATGCTTCTTACTTCTGTGAGTGATAAGGCTCTTACTCTTTCCGATGTGGTGAGGCTTTGCGCGGAGCATCCTGCTGAGGTTTTTGGGATTTGTGGCAAAGGAAAAATAGCGAAAGATTTTGATGCGGATATTGTTGTTGTTGATATGGAAATCGAAAAGAAATTTACAAATAAATATGTCGTCTCAAAATGTGGATGGTCTCCTTATGCCGGTTGTGTTTTCAAGGGACTGCCTGTGATGACTTTTGTTGGAGGGGAGCTGGTTTTTAAAAATGGAAAATTGGTTGGGAAACCTTTCGGAAAAGAGGTAAAGTGTGTCCGATAAAAAAGAAAGAAATGGTAAACTTGAATATAAAATTTTGTGGAGTAGAGTTTGCGAATCCGACCGTTCTTGCGTCTGGAATTTTGGGGGTTACGGCTTCCAGTTTGAAAAATGTTATTCGAAATGGAGCAGGTGGAGTCACTACAAAATCGATTTGGCTGGAGGAGCATAAAGGGCATAGGAATCCCACAATGTTTGGTACTGAAAATTATTTCATCAATGCTGTCGGGCTTTCGGATGCAGGAATTGAAAAGGCCGTGACTGAAACTTTTCCTGAATATAATGATGGAAAACCCGCACCGATTATTGCAAATATTGTGGCGGCAAAAATTGAAGATTTTGGCCTACTGGCTGAGCAGATTTCGCAATGTAATCCTGATATTATTGAGGTGAATATTTCTTGTCCGAATGTTGAAGATGAGCTTGGTAAGCCATTTGCATGTGTTTCCGGTGATGCGGCAAAAGTTACTTCAGTTGTGAAAAAGGCTCTGGGAGGACTTACTGGTGGCGAAAAAAATATTCCTATAATTATAAAACTTTCTCCAAATGTTGCGAATATCGGTGAGATTGCGAAGGCGTGTGTAGAGGCTGGTGCTGACGGATTTTGTGCTGTGAATACTTTTGGTCCAGGGCTTGTAGTAGACATAAATACCAGATTGCCGATTTTGGCAAATAAAGTTGGTGGGATTTCCGGACCAGGAATAAAACCGCTTGCGGTGAAATGTGTTTATGATGTTTTCAAGGCTACCGGAAAACCGATTGTTGGAACTGGTGGCGTTATGACTGGAGAAGATGTGATCGAAATGATGATGGTTGGAGCGCGTTTAGTTGGAATTGGAACTATGGTTTATTATCGTGGAGCTGAGGGATTTAGAAAAATTGTGTCTGAAATAAATGAGTGGTGTGAAAAAAATGGAGTGAAAAATCTGGAAGAAATTATTGGAACTGTAAAACTTTAATTTTAAGAAAATGGAGTCGAAAAAATTTGATACAAGACCGGTTACTATTCAAATAAAAAAAATTATTAAGGAAAGTGATAATGTTAATACTTATGTTTTTGAATATTCGCTTGGGTCTAAGCCTGGCCAATTTGTGATGATGTGGATTCCTGGAGTTGATGAAAAACCTATGTCTGTGGCATACGACGATGGCAATGAATTTTGGGTTACGGTTTGCGATGTAGGGCCTGCAAGCAATGCACTTTTCAAAATGAAAGAGGGGGATTATATCGGAATCAGGGGGCCTTTTGGAACGTATTATTATATTGAGGAAGGTGATCATTTGGCGCTTGTGGCTGGCGGATATGGAGCCGCCCCAATGTATTTCGCCGCGATAGAGGCTTTGAAAAAAAACTGTAAAATTGAATTTTTGATAGGAGCTAGAAGTAAAGATTTTGTACTTTATGTTAATAAAATTTTGGGACTTCACGATGTGAATTTGCATATTTCTACAAATGATGGATCCATGGGATTTACCGGACTTGTTACAGATTTGCTTGAAAATGTTATTAAAGAAATTGAGGAAAAAGGTGAAAAAATAAATAAAGTTTTCACGTGTGGACCTGAAGTTATGATGAAATTTGTTGGAGATGTTTCATGGAAAAGTGGGATTGATTGCTATGTTTCGGTTGAAAAATATATGAAGTGTGGAATCGGTGTTTGTGGCCAATGTACTGTTGATCCAAGCGGAGTTTTGGCCTGCAAACAGGGATCTGTGATGAAGTATAATTACGTAAGAACGCTCTCTGAATTTGGAAAATATCATAGAGATGCACAAGGGAAAAAGATTTATTTCGCTTAAGAAAAAATAACAACTAAAAATATGCAACAATACAAAATAGATTTTATAAAACTTTTGGTAAAGGCAAAGGCCTTGAAATTTGGTGAATTTACTTTAAAAAGTGGGAGGATTGCTCCGTATTTTTTTAATGCCGGAAGTTTCTTTACCGGTGAACTTATTCATGAACTTGCGAAGGCTTATGCTGGAGCTTTTTTGGATAAAAAAATTGACGTTGATGTTATTTTTGGCCCTGCGTATAAAGGAATTCCTTTGGCCGTCAGTACTGTTGAAGTGCTTTATAAAGAGTTTGGGAAAAATGTTTCGTATTGTTTTAACAGGAAGGAAGCCAAAGATCATGGAGAGGGGAATTTGCTTGTAGGTGCGCCACTTTCGGATGATACGAAAGTTTTGCTAATTGATGATGTTATGACTGCTGGAACTGCTGTACGTGAAAGTATGGAAATTTTGAAAGCCAATGGAAACCCTAAGGTAAGCGGAATTTTGATTGCGATGGATCGAATGGAAAAAAACAATGATGGAGTTTCCGCGGTGAAAGCTGTCGAGGGAATGTTTGATGTGCCTGTGTACTCAATTGTGAATTTGGATGATGTGGTTGAGGTTTTATATGGTCAGGAAGTTGACTCTGTTGTGTATATTGATGATGAAAAAATGGAGTTGATCAAAAAATATCGTGAGCAATATGGTGTGTAATGTATAATCTAAATAGAATTTAATAAAATTATTATGGTTAAGAATTTTGCAGATAAGCTTACGGAAGCGATAAAGGCCAAGGGATCTGCTATTTGTGTGGGACTTGATCCTAGACTTGATAAGATTCCAAGATTTTTAAAAATGAGAGCTATTGAAAATGAAGATAGGACTCCTTTTGGTGCTGCTGCGGCCGCTATTTTGGAATTTAACAAAGGAATTATTGATGCTGTGTATGATCTTGTTCCTGTTGTAAAACCGCAAATTGCGTTTTATGAAATTTTTGGACATGAAGGAATAAAATGTTATGAAGAAACCTTGAAATATGCAAAATCAAAAGGACTTTTGACGATTGCTGATGCGAAAAGAAATGATATTGGATCTACGGCAGAGGCTTATGCTCAAGCTTTTTTGGGTGAGACTGTGGTTTTTGACGGAGATGAGGAAGTTATTATGCCTGCGTTTGATGCGGATGCGGTTACTGTTACACCTTATTTGGGATGGGACGGAATCAAGCCTTTTATTGAGGAATGTAAAAAATATGGAAAGGGGATTTTTGTCTTGGATAAGACATCAAATCCATCTAGTAGTGATTTGCAGGATTTGGAAGTTGTTGAAAGGGACTACGCAAATGAGAAAAAAACAGGTAAAGCTCTTTATGAAATTGTCGGACATTTGATCGACAGTTGGGGCGCAAATGATATCGGAGAAAATGGATATAGTTTTGTCGGAGCTGTTACCGGAGCCACTTTTCCTGAACAGGCGAAAAAACTTCGTGAGATTATGCCAAATGCTTATTTCTTGGTTCCCGGATATGGTGCGCAAGGTGGAAAAGCTTCGGATGTTGCAGTGTGTTTCGGCGGAGGCAATGGCGAAAAAGGGCTTGGTGCCATCGTAAACAATAGTCGTGGAATTACGAATGCTTATGAAACATTAGGATATGATGAGTCAAAATATGCAGAGGCTGCGAGAGAATCTGTGATGAAAATGAAGATGGATTTGGAGAGTGTGCTATAGATTTTCCGCTAAAGCTTGCCATTCTTTGACTGACAATGTTTCCGGTCTGCGGGAGAGATCGATTGAAGATTTTTCTGCGGCCGTGACGATTTCTTCGTAAGTGACTTCCAAATTTGTTTTTGAGCTTATAAGATTTGTAATATTTTTCAATGTGTTTGAAAGTTTTTTTCGTTTGTTTGAGAATGCGGTTTTTGCAATTTGTAGAATTTTTTTTGCTGTTTCTTCTGGTACGAAATTTTCATTTTGTGGAGAACGAAGTGTGATTTTTATTATTGCAGAATCAACTTTTGGAGATGGGTAAAAACATGATGGCGGAACTTTTTTGATGTATTTTGCGTCTGCATAAAGAGCTGTGTTAAGCGATAAAACTGTCATGTCCGGTTCAAGTGTTGTGAGTTTTTCTGCGACTTCTTTTTGCACAAGTAGTGTTAGTGTTGTCGGTTTATTTTTTTGTGTGAGAAAGTGTGTGATGAGTGGGGAAGTGATGTTGTATGGAATATTCGCGACCACTTTGTATGTTTTTATTGTGTTTGAATTTTCGAAGTTTGGTATGTATTTCAGTGCGTCTTGATTTATGATTTCGATTTTTTTGTATTCTTTTTCGGTCAACGTATTGTCTATTTTTGATTGCAATAAATTTTCTTCAAGAATAGGAATGATGTTTCTGTCGATTTCTATTGTTTTGACTGATCCTGCTTTTTTGGCTAATTCTTGCGTCAAAACCCCAAGGCCTGGACCGATTTCTATTATATTATCTGTGTCTAAAATTTCAGCTGTTTCAGTAATTCTATTTAAAACATTTTGGTCTACCAAGAAATTTTGTCCGAAATGTTTTTTTGCAAAAGTTTGATTTTTTTCTAGAATTCCTTTGATTGTTTTTATGCTAGTTAGCTCCATTTTCTAAATTTACATGCTTATTTTTACCAATTTCAAATGTTCTGTTTTTCCGCTTATTATAGAGATCTTTTCTGTTGGAACTTTTAATTCTTTGCTAAGAAATTTTATTAGAGCTGCATTTGCTTTTCCTTTTTCTGCAGGTGCTGCAATTTTTATTTTGTATGTTGTTCCGTTTTCTTTATCATCTAAAATTTCTATGACACAATTCTTTGCACTTTTTGGTGTTACTTTTATTCTCAAATAACCTGATTGTGGAATTTCTATTTGAATATTTTTTTTGTCTGTGGACATTGTCTAAGTATGATGATTTCTGATTTTTGGCTTATTTGTAAAGATTTTCCATCCTCCTGCTAAAACCGTATATAAGGTTACTGCAAATAAAATAATACTTATATCGAGTTCGAAAATCTCTGTGAATTTGAAAAAATTTGCAAAAGGTTTGAAGAAAATAAAAATATATAAAAGCATAAATGAAACTATTCCTGATAAAATTAGATATAGTTTTTTCTTTGGATTTTCAAAATTGAACGCACTGATTATTTGGATTATTGCGAGTAAAGCAACCGTCGCTGTTGAGGCTCTGATGTGTGATAAAGTGGTTGGTTCGACTTCTGCAAAGAATGTCCAGCCGTCACGCATTAAATTTATTATGTATACCCCTGAGATGATAATGCCCGTAAAAAAGCCATGTATTACGGCAGATTGTAAGATTTTTTTTAATGTTTTTTGTTTTTGTTCTTCTGATCTTTCCGAAAGAATTGATAATTCAAGAAGTAAATTTATTGTAAGATCTAATAAAATTATTGCTGAAAAGGAAATAGGGGACTGTGTGTTTAAAACTACTGCTGTTATGATTGTGATAAATTCCGCTATTTTGCAGGAAAGTGCGTGTTTTAAAAATCTGGAATAATTTTTGTTTACTGATTTTTCTTTTTGAATGTGTAATGGAATTTCTTTTAGTAAATCAATATTTGTTTCTTCAATGATGGCTATTTTTTCTCCTGTCTCTGCGAAAATTCGTGCTAACCTTTCTTTGTCATCTTTATCCAATTCTGTGAAAATAAAATCTTTTTCTTTGGTCTCGAGCATCTTTGTTATCTTTGCGTCCTGTAATTGTTTCAGATATGATCCGGGAATTGATTCAAAATATGCTGAATTGATAAGTCCCATTTCTTTTCCTATTGCCACTGCTTTTTTGTCTTTTATTTCTGTTAAAATATATGTCTTGATTCCAAGATTTTTTGTTTCTTGAAGCGGCTGGATTATGTCTTTGTTTAGCGGTTCTGTGAGACCTATGATTCCCAGGAATGTAAGTTCTCTTTCGACAAAATTTTCTTCGTAATTCGCAAGGCGTTTGATCGGAAGTGCTTTTGACGCGAATGCTATTACTTTTTGTCCGTTTTTATATAATGTTTCTATTTTTTTTCTTAGTCTTCTTCTGTCGTTTTGAGATAATTCTGTTTTTTTCCCATTTTCATAAAGACGCGTACATTTTTCCAAAATTTTCCATGCATTTCCTTTTGAAAATGCGAAAATTTCTTTTGTTGTCACGGATTGAAGTATTGCTGTGGATATCTTTTTTTCCGGATGATTTTTTATTCTTTGAACCAAATCGTATTCACTTCTAAACCTTTCTTTGTTTAATCCGGCCATAAAAAAATAGTGGCTTATTAATGCTTCCATATTGTGAAGATATTCAAAATGGCAAAAATTTATTGCGATGGCCATTTGTTGCATGACTGGATTATCTTTTAATTCAAGCCTTTTTATTAGTGTTTCTTCGTGAGTGTCGAGATCTTCCACTTTTGCAAAATCTTCGTTTTCCGCCGGATTTAATTTATATTTATCGAAATATATTGTTCGAATTTTTAAATCGGTTCTTGTTAAAACACCCAAAATATTTATCAGAATTGTTGTGATATTTCCAATTTTTTTATTTCTTGGTTCAAATATATTTGCGATTTTTGCCAATGCAATAATACTTAAAGGAAGTGACGCAAAAATCAGTGCAAGGATTATTTCAAGTGTTGGTTTCTCCATTGTTCTATGTCTTTATGATTGCCGGAAAAAAGTACGTCCGGAACTTTTTTATTTTTGAATATTCTTGGACGTGTGTATTGAGGATATTCTTTTTTTCTTTTTAATGCTTTTGAAAATGAATCGTTCAAATGAGATTCTTCTTTTCCTAAAACGCCCGGAATAAGCCGTGAAACGCAGTCTACAAATGTCATGGCCGGGATTTCTCCGCCCGTCAAAACGTATTTTCCTATAGAAAGTTCTTCGTCTACAACTAAATCAATTACTCTTTCATCGATTCCTTCATAGCGGCCACAAAGTAAAATAAAGCCATGTGATGATTTTTTCTTCGAAGTTTTCTTTTGTGCGTTTTCGATCAGTTCTTGTGTGTATTTTTCCGCTTTTTGCTGCGTTAATACATCTCCGCGAGGGGAGAAGTATATTACGCGCCCTTTGTTTAGCTTTTTGACGAATTGAATTGCATTGTAAAGTGGTTCCGGTGTCATGACCATGCCTGCGCCTCCTCCGTATGGAATATCGTCTACTTTTTTATGTGATTGTTTTGAGTAGGTTCTTATATCGTGAATGTGTATTTCTATAAGATTTTTTGATTGAGCTCTTTTTAAAATACTTTGATCCAAATATGAATCAAAGATTTTAGGAAAAATTGTGAGAATGTCGAATCGCATGCGCATATTATAGCAAATTTTTCAAGGAATATCACAGCAAAACTCGTGCTTCTTTTAGCCTAAGACTCATGTATGTGAGATTGAACGCAAATCGTTTTGCTATGATATTCCTCGAAAAATTATTAAACAAAATATGCGAATACAATGCGATACAATTGTTTAAAAACTCGTGCTTTATTTATAAGTTCTTATAAATAAAATGCGATTTATTTATTGATTCTGTGGTTCTGCTTTGCGTCTTCTTAGGATCGTCATTACTGCTGCTGCGACGAGTGCTGCAAGGGCTAAAGCTCCTCTTCTTGGTGCTCCTGGAGTAGGTCTTGCGGAACATAAAGCGTCCGGATTTTCAGGTAGTTTTGGTCCTACATAAGGGCCTTCTGAGTCTTTTTTTGAAGTTTCTGATGCTTGACCTCCATCGTTTGATGAATTTCCTGAATCAGGATTTCTTGATGATGAATCCGGTTTTGGTGTATTTTGGGCTGTATCGTTTTCTACGTTAGTTTCCTCGGCTGTTTTAGCATCATGTGGTTGTCCAGATGTGTCTAGCTGTATGTATACATCAGGTTGTGGGATTATAGCTGCATCTTCTCCAGGAGTTTCACCGTGAGTGTCTGATGAGTTTATTTCTGCAACGATATCTGCTGCCGTGATTTCGGCTTGTGAGTCAGGTTGTGATGTTTCTGCTACTGCGTCTGGAGCAGGTGTTGATGTGTCTGGAGCTGTTTCAGGTTGCGTGCTTGAGTCTGGTGCTGTTTCTTGAGCGATTTCTGCCGGAGTGACGTCAGGTTTAGTGTCTTGTGTGTCTACTACTTCTGCTACAACGTCTGTTCCCGGTTGGACTGTGTCAGGTGATGTTTCCGCTGTGTCTGGAGCCGGTGTTGAGTCTGGTTGTGTATCTTTAGCTATTTCTGCAGGTGCGACGTCAGGTTGTGTATCCTGCGTGTCTGTTGTGTCGGCTACGACGTCTGTTCCCGGTTGAACTGTGTCAGGTGTTGTTTCTGTTGAGCCTGCATCTACTTCTCCTCCGGCATCCGGTGTCGGTTCCGGATTTACAACCGGTTTTTCAGAGATTGAGTATTTTATTATTGTTGCGCCTGGACTTGACCAAGTATCAAATGCTGCCAATTTTATGCCTCCATCTTCTATCGACGCAGCATTTCCTTTACTTGCCTGTATTCCCTGATTAAATCTAAAATTTTTCACAGAATTTTTACCCGATACTGCTTCCATAGTCGAAGCGGAATATAGGGAAGTTACTCCATTTACAGTTTTTCCTCCAACATATTCGTCTCCAACTTTTGTAGGAATGTCTGCCATGGAGCCTTGCGTTGGGATTTCTACTACTGTTTTTTGTTGCTGATTTAAATCGATTGAGTACAAACTTCCTCCTGCGTTCGTTTTATATAGGATACCTTCCGTTGTGACTCTAAAATCGGAACCTGAGCTAAAACCCGTATCTGTTACATTTGCAGTTTCTAATTCTCCTTTACCGTTAAAACTTATATCTGATTCCATCATAGGTCCTCCCATATTTATATATCCTTTATTTCCATATACCCCAATACCTGATGATCCCTTTGCCCCTTGTAGAGGTATAAACTCACCTTGATCGACTAGATCTTTTAGAGTGCTTGCGACCTTGTAGTGTACACATTGTCCTCCATTTGCTCCGTCACGAACTATGAACATTACAAACTTTCCATCAATGTTTGCGAATTCAGGATTCGAATCTCCAACTTTTGTTCCAGCTACTTGAGCTGGAATACTAAAACTTTTCCATTCTTCCGCTGTTAACGCGCTTTCTACTACTGAATATCCTTGTCCTGCTTTTTCTGAACCTACGGCTTCTGATCGTTGATCTTCAGGTATACATCCTTCTAAAGATGTTGATCCACCTAAAATTCCAAGTAGTGCACCTGCTTTTATGGCGTTCCTAAGCCCAGGGATTTGTCCAAGTTTTTGGCCCATTGCACTCAAAATACCTTGACCTTTATCAAGTGGTTGTTGAGATAATCCTTCCTCAGCCGATGTGATATTTGGATTTCTTTGCCCGTCCATATATTTGCCGGTTATCTTGTACTTTTATAGTACTATCTTTTGTGTGATTGTCAAATGATTATTTGTTTAATTCTGTATTGCAAAGTCGATAAGTGGCCTCTTTTCGGCTTTTTCCAGCTTTTTTGTGTATACTGTATTATTTATGATGACTTGTATTTCGCTTTCTATCTCTGCTTGTCCTATGGGAGTGTCTGTGAGGAATTGGTATTCAAGGTTTGGGACAAATTGTGTTTTGTCCGCTGTAAGTAGCTTTCCACTAAGGAACATGCTGAATACCGGTTTTGTCATTGTTTTGAGTTTGTCTATTATCTTTGGTGTTTCTTTATAATTTGATGTGTCTTTGGCTAGTGGCTTATCATCTGTATTCTTTATTGTCGTATCTATTATTCTATTTTTATCGTGATTTTTATTTCCGTTGATAAAACTTTCAAATATTGCCGTTAAGGTTATGTCAGTTTTATCCTCCCCCTTTAAATATATCATCCCACATTCATCATTTCCGCACTTACCTGTTATTTGCCATGAGATGACCATGTCGTCAGGTGTGCCATCTTTTTCTGTATTATCCAAAATGTATCTTTCCGAATCTGCGCAGTAGTATGGGCTATATGTCTTGCCGCCAAATGCTTCACAATGTCTTGTTCCCGCAGGTAAAGTGCTCGGTTCTTGGCCGGTTTTGAGATCTTTGTCTACACATGGCAAACATGGTGTTCGTACGCGTAAAATGAAATTTTTATTTCCATCCTGAAATGGATATTTCATGTCTGATGGGTCTGTTTTTGCATCTTTTAAGTCCTCAAGTTTTAATGTTTTAAATATAGAATTATCATAATATAAAGGTATTGCGACTCTGTCTGTCGCACTACTTCCGAATGTTAATTTATTCCAGTTACAAGGATTGTCGATATCATCCATAGTTTGACCTGTCGTTTTTTTTAAGGCACTGTTTTCTAAAGCTATTGTCTCTTTATATTCTTGGCAGAGTGTACTGTTTCCAGCATCACCTGTTGCAGGAGCAGGTATGCCATAACATGTTGAAAGGTTTCCTACACATTTTCCATATTTTTCGTTCGCTTTGGCTGATGGCTTTCCTTTCACTGAAACTTGGATTGCCATATTGTTTCCCTTTGCCCATTGTCTATCTGCAATTGCTTTAAAATATGTTCCATCTGCGCATAATGTATGTGGAACTTCTTGATTTACCAATACTCCTCCAACATATTTACATGTCATTTCTTCCAGTGAAAATCCAGCTTCATGTTTGTCTATAACATAGCTCACAAAATCTCCAACAGACTCTCCCACGCTTTGTGCCTGAAATAAATCGTTACTTCTTTTCACGTCTTTCACTGTATTTATGACCTGTTTCTGCACCATTATGCTGTAGTACATTGTCAAAGATACAATGCTTAATCCTATTACGATTATGAATCCTTTCTTGTTTTGAAGAAGTTTCTTTTGCATAAGAAAATATTAACATATCGCATAAAATATGCAAAAGAATAGGGACGGCTTTGCGGAGATTTCGTATCGTTTAACGTTTGCTGAACTGTGGTCCTTTACGAGCTCTCTTCAAACCAAATTTCTTTCTTTCTTTCATTCTTGAGTCTCGTGTAAGCATTCCAGCTTTCTTTAGAGTAGGACGTAGAGATGCGTCTGAAACAAGCAAAGCTTTCGCTATACCGTGTCTTAGAGCCTCAGCTTGTGAGTTTATTCCTCCTCCTGTTAAAACGGCTACTACGTCAAATTTTTGGTCTAGGCCTACTAATTTGAATGGAGATTTTATTAATCCGATAAGTGTTTTTACAACAAAGTATTCGTTCGCTTTTTTGTCATTTATTGTGATTGCGCCTGCACCGTTGTATAGACGAACTCTAGCGATGGATGTTTTTCTTTTTCCATTTGCGTAGAAATATTTTCCGCCTGGTGTTGCCGGAGCCATTTCTAAAGCATCCTCAACCACTTTTTTTAGAGGAGCAAGTTTTTTCTGCGCCAATTTTTTTGGTACAGAAGTTTTTTCTTTTTTGACTGTTGTTTTCTTTGTTGTTGGCATGAATTATTGTTTTTAGACGTCTAAAGTTATTGGTTGCTGTGAAGCATGTGGATGATTTTCATCCGCGTATAGTTTCAATTTTTTGATGACTACATCTCTTAATTTGTTTACAGGAAGCATTCCTCTGATTGAAAGTTTCAAAATTTCCGTAGGTTTTTTAACCAAAAGATCTTTTGCAACTATTGTCTTAAGTCCTCCAGGGAATCCTGAATGTTTGTAGTATTTTTTCTTGTTTTCTTTTCCTGCAGTAAATTCAATTTTACCTGCATTGATAACAATTACGAAATCTCCACAATCCATGTGTGGTGAAAAGATTGGCTTGTTCTTGCCTCGAAGTACATCAGCGATTTTTGTTGAAATTCTTCCAGGGGCTTTTCCCTTGGCATCAACGATGTACCATTTCCTTTGGATCTCGGCTTCTTTTGCGATATGTGTTTTTTGTGTTGTCATTGTTTCTAAAAGTTTATACTAATTCTAATTGAACTACTGGAGCATTATCTCCGCTTCTGTAACCTAGGTGTGAAATTCTAGTATATCCACCTGCTCTTTCTTTGTATTTTTCTACAAGTACATCGAAAATCTTTCTTGATCCATTTTCATGCTGAAGCAATGATTCGATTTGTCTGATTGCTTGCATCTTAGGACCTTTCTTCGCTATTTCAATCAATCTTTCTACGAATGGTTGAACAGCTTTTGCTTTTGCTGATGTTGTTTTAATCTTATCATAGATTATTACTGACATTGCAAGGTTTCTCATAAGAGCCGTTGTGTGGTCTTTGTCTGTTCCTAGTTTTACTTTTTTTACGTTGTGCCTCATATTAGTGTTAGCTTAAGCGATTATATTACTAAGAAATTTATTCTTCTGCAAGAGCAAGTCCTTTTTTTCCAAGAGCATCGGCAACTTCAGTCAAAGCTTTCTTTCCGAAACCTCTTAAATTTGTAAGTTTACTTTCAGTGCATTTAGATAATTGTTCAATAGATCCGATACCTCCGTTGATAAGCGCATTTAGAGTTCTTGGAGAGAATCCAAGAATTTCTATTGGAGTGTATGATTCCTGAGTTGGTTTGTTAGCCTCCTCTTGTTTCTCTTTTTCAAGAATTGATTTGATGTCTGACATATAATCTCCTTCGACCATAATGTTTTCAACATTGAATAGGTTGAAATATGATTGAAGAAGGTTTGAAGAAAATTTCAAAGCATCTTCAGGAGAAATAGATCCGTTAGTTTTGATTTCAAGAGTTAATTTGTCCAAGTTTGTCATTTGTCCGACACGAGTAGCCTCTACATCGTAACGAACTTTCTTAACAGGGGAGAACATAGCGTCAACCAAAACCATTTGTGCATCTGTTTCTGTTTTTTGTCTTGTTGTTGCAGGACTGTATCCAACTCCTTTTTCTACTGTCATTTCGATCTTTAGGCTTGCTCCTTTTTCAAGTGTACAGATATATAGATCTGGATTTAGAATTTCAACGTCTGAAGGACACTTGATGTCTTTTGCATGGATTGCTCCAGCTTTACTTGTATCAAGAGTAATAATAGTAAGCTCTTTTGATGTTTTGCTAAGATCTAAAAGTTTTAGATTTAGATTTATATCCATCACGCTTTCTTTTACTCCTTTAACTGCTGTATATTCATGGCTTACTCCTGAGATCTTAATTCCTGTGACACATGCTCCCGGAAGAGATGAAAGTAATCCTCTTCTCAAAGCATTTCCAAGCGTAACTCCGTAACCCGTAGGTAGAGGTCCAACCACGAACACTGTGTGATTATCACCGATATTCTCAGTTTTGATCTTTGGAATACCGATTTCTTCTTGGATTATGTGCATTTTTTGTATGTTATGTTTTATTTTGAGTAAAACTCTGTGATTAACTGGTTGTCTATTGCTTGTTCAATGTCATCTTTATCTAGTACTGCGACTATTTCTCCGCTAAGACCTTTCGGATCCATTTTGATCCATTTTGGAGATTTGAATTTTCTTTTTTCTATGTCTTCAAAAATTTTTATGCTTTTTTTGCTTTCAGTAACTTCAAATTTGTCTCCAAGTTTTATTTGGATTGAAGGCACTGAAGCTTTTTTTCCGTTTAGCTTTATAAGTCCGTGAGCGACAAGTTGTCTTGCTTGTGGACGAGTTGAGCCGATTCCTGCTCTGTAAATTGTATTGTCCAATCTTTGTTCAAGAAGTTTCATGAATTTTACACCTGTAGCCTCACTGCTCTTTGATGCAACTTTGAAATAATTTGAAAATTGCTTTTCGCTTACTCCGTACATGAATCTTGCTTTTTGTTTTTCCTGAAGATGCTTGTTGTATTCTGATATTTGAGCAAAACGTTTTTGTCCGTGTTGTCCAGGTTTATAGCTTTTTTTCTGAAATGCTTTCAATTTGCTTCCTGCATTAGTGAACAGCATTGTTCCAAGTCTTCTTGATAGTCTAGTTACTGCACCTGTGTATCGTGACATAGAAATAAATTATTAACAAAATAGATTAATGTGTGAGTTTACACTCTTCTAGCTTTTTTCTTTCTGCATCCGTTATGAGCGAATGGTGTTGTGTCGTTGATTGAAATTAGTTCAAGTCCTTTGTTTACAAGTCCTCTTACCGCTTGGTCTCTTCCAGTTCCAACTCCTTTTACGAAAACACGAATACGTTCAAGTCCAAAAGTTCTTGCTTTGTCTGTTGCGTTTTCTGCAGCTACTTGCGCAGCATATGGAGTAGCTTTTCTTGCTCCTTTAAATCCTGACGAACCGGCTGATGCCCACGCTAATACATTTCCATTTTCCTCTGTGATCGTAATGATAGTATTGTTGTACGATGCTTGAACATATGCATGCCCAACTTGTACTAATCTTTTTCTTGCCTTTGATTTTTTTGCAGGCTTTGCCGCCTCCTTTGAATCATCTTTGGCAACTTCTTTGGAAGTATTTTTTGCTGACTCCTTAGGAGCGTCCACTTTTTTTTCTTTTGTATCTGCCATTATACTTGGGTATATTACTTAAATATTATGATTACTTAGTTACTACTTTCTTGTTTGCAACTGTCTTCTTCTTTCCTTTTCTTGTTCTGCAATTGTATTTCGTGTGTTGACCTCTTACTGGAAGACCTTTTTTATGCCTGAATCCTTTGTAAGATCCAATTTCTTGCATGTGCTTAATATCTATTGCAATTTTTCTTCGAAGATCTCCTTCCACTACATATCTTAGAAGAATATCACGAACTTTTGCCAATTGTGGTTCCGTGATATCGTCAGTACTAATATTCTTATCGATATTTGCTTCGTCAAGAATTTTTGCGCTAAGCTGCCTACCTACTCCGTAAACGGCGGTAAGTCCAGCCTCTATTCTCTTATCTTTAGGTAAATTTACACCTGCTATACGTGCCATATGAGTTTTAAGTTAATTATCCTTGTCTTTGCTTATGCTTTTTAAGTTCACAAATAACCCTAACAACTCCTTTTCTTCGGATTACCTGACATTTCTGACATATCTTTTTTACTGATGATCGTACTTTCATGGTTTTTAGTTTATTTATGTCTGTAAGTTATTCGACCTTTTGTTAGGTCGTAAGTGCTTAATTCAATAGTCACTTTATCTCCAGGGAGAATTTTGATGAAATTCATTCTCATTTTCCCTGCCAGATGAGCGTTTACAATCATTCCTTTATACATTTCGTCTATTAATTCAACTCTGAATACAGTATTTGGAAGGGCCTCTATGACTCTTCCCATCACTTCGATTGTATCTTCTTTGCTCATGTGTATGCCCTTTTTTTATGCTTTTTTTCGTGCAAAGCGGTAGGATTTTACATGAGAAAAATTATCTATGCAATAGAATTTGTGGCAAAACCCCAAATCTATTGTACTGTTAAAATTTCGTTACCGCTTTCAGTGATTAATATAGTGTTTTCCTCTTGTACTGCGCAAGATCTATCTTTGGTAATTATGGTCCAATCGTCCTTCAGCGTGATAATTTCACTTGTGCCAACTGAAAAAATAGGTTCTATTGCTATTGTCATGCCTGGCTTTAGGATTGGACCTTTAGTTCCATCCCATGAGTTCATGATTGTTGGTTCTTCGTGAAGATCTCTTCCTACACCATGTCCGGTGAGGTCATGAATCACCTTAAATCCGGCATCTTCGATTGTTTTTTCTATGACTATACTGATTTCGCTTACGTGATTGCCAGGTTGAGCCATCATTATTCCTCTGTCTAATGCCAATTTTGCTGTTTTGATAAGTCGTAATTTTTCTTTTGACGGATTATTTCCTATAATAATTGACCTTGCTGCGTCAGTATAAAATCCTTTGTCCAAGACTCCACAATCGGCAGTGAATAGGTCTCCGTCTTTAAGAATTTCGTCCATTCTTGGAATTCCATGGACTACGACTTCATTTATGGCTGTACAAAGAGTTGCCGGAAAACCTTGAAAACCTTTGAAGGCGGGGAGCATTCCTTTTGAACGAATGAAATCTTCTGCAATTTTATCGAGTTCTCCTGTCGAAACTCCTTCTTTTGCGTATTTTATGACTTCTTCCAAAGTTTGTGCGAGAATTTTTCCTGCTTTGCGCATTATTTCTATTTCTTCCTGTGTTTTGATTGAAATTGGCATTTTTATGATTTTAAAATTGGATCTAATGTTTTTACTGCGATTTTGAATACTTCGTCGATTGTTGGTTCGCCGTTTATTTTTATCAATTTGTCGTTGTATAGATTGATCGCCGGAAGTGTTTCGTTTTCGAAAGCTTCAAGTCTTGTTTGTATAGCTTCCGCATTATCATCAGAACGAGTAGTCAATTCTCCGTCGCATGATGAGCAAACTGGTTTTTGATAATCCGCCGGATAGACGGTTTTACATTTTGCACAGATTCTTCGAGTTGTTAATCTTTTTAGCGCTGTCTCTTTTTTTATGTCGATCAAAACTGCTTTGTATTCTCGTCCATGTTTTTCCAAAAGTGCGTTTAATGAATTTGCCTGTTCGATTTTTCTTGGAATTCCGTCAAACAAAACATTTATTCCAGATGGAAGATGTTCCAGAAAATTTTCGACAATTTCCATGACGACTTCGTTTGAAACCAAATGTCCGGCTTCGATGATTGATTTTACTTTTTTGCCAAGTTCAGAGTCTTGACTTGAAAGTTTGCGAAGTTCTCCGCCTGTTTCAAAAACTTGAAATCCATATTTTTCTGAAAGTTGTTTTCCGAGTGTACCTTTTCCTGCTCCTTGCATTCCAAAAAATATTAAGTCCATGATGAAAATTTGTTAAATTTATCGATATGGATTGTAAATATAATGAAGATGGAATGCAAGAATACAATTATGGAGGCGGCGCATGTTCAAGGAATGGTTGGGGGTGTG
>CALRHQ010000005.1 GCA_943359415.1 Candidatus Peribacteria bacterium | reverse complement strand
AAAAAAATGTCAGACTTTTCCGGTGCAACAACTAATAGAATGTGTCCCAAACTTTAGTGAAGGGCGCGACAAAGCCAAAATCAAACTCATCGAAGATTCCATAAAAAAAGTAAAAGGAATACTTTTTCTAAATTCCGAAAGCGACATCGACCACAATCGCACAGTAATAACATTCGCAGGCGAACCTAAAAAAGTGATCGAGGCTGCATTCAACGCAATAAAAACCGCAGCAAAAATCATCGACCTAAACGTACACAAAGGCGTACACCCAAGAATCGGCGCAACAGATGTAGTTCCACTGATTCCGCTAAAAGGAATCACAATAAAAGAAACAGTAAAATATTCCATAGCTCTCGCAAAACATGTCGGAGAAAAAGTAAAAATTCCGGTATACCTCTACGAAAATTCAGCAATTAGAAAAGATAGAAAAAATCTCGCAATAATAAGAAAAGGCCAGTACGAAAGATTAAAAAAAGAGATTACATTACCAGAAAAAACACCTGATTTCGGCCCACACAAAATGGGACGCGCAGGAGCAACAGTGATAGGAGTACGCGGAATCTTAGTCGCCTACAACATAAATCTAAAAACTTCCGATGTAGAAATCGCGAAAATGATCGCAAATGAAATACGCGAAACCTCAAAAAACGGACTTAAAAACATAAAAGCACTTGGCCTTTACCTAAAAAGCAGAGATGTAGCTCAAGTCTCAATGAACCTTACAGCCTACAAGAAAACTCCACCACTCAAAGTCTTCAAAAAAGTCGAAACACTAGCAAAAAACCTCAGAACAAAAATCCTCGAAAGCGAAATAATAGGCTTAATCCCGTCAAAAGCCATCCCAAAGAATCCAAAATTTCTCAAAATAAAAGACTTTTCCGACAAGAAAATCCTCGAAGAACAACTCAAAATAGTGAGAGAATAAGCAAAACGCGCCAGTTTGACGCACAGGCTTTTTTGTGGTACAATAATCTTAATAAAAATAAAAATTAATACAAAAACATATGGCAGGCGATAAAATAGACTCAGGCGAATTTGATTCAAAAACTGGAAAACTTAAAGATACCAAGAGCTTTTTGGATACAAAAATATCGGAAGCAAAAGATGCGCTAGCGCAAAATGCAAAAGCACTAAGAACACAAGTAGATAAAGCAGGACAATCACTAGTAGATGCAGTTCCTGAATCAATAAAACTTCAAGTAAAGCTGGTTTCCGCATTAAACAAAGGTCTATCACAAAAAACATATGAAGAATTAGCTAAAGCAATTCAAGATTGCAAAACACAAAAAGAAGTCGGAAGAACAGTCGCGAAAGATATAAGAAATTTGGCTGGAAAAATAGTTGCAAACCACATAAAACAGTTGAGAGATAATTTGAAACAATTACAAAAATTAAACCCTACGTTTGACGTCTCAAAATATGTGGTTGAAATAACAGACATGGAAAACGGCCTTTTCTCTACGATAGCAACTACATTTGGAGAAGCAGGTGAAAAAATTGCACGAGCAAACGGTGTAACTGTAAATACAGAAAAATGGGAACGTAAAAATAAAATGACACTTGGCGGACTTTCGAAATACAAGAATAGGTTTAAGAAAGAAGATAGATCAGAAACAGACATTTATAAATCAATGTTCGAAAAATCAGATATGTCAGAATTGCAGCTTAACTTATCCGACGCACAAGCAGACATAAATTACGTAAAAAAAGAAATACAAGCATCAAAAAACAAAGGTGATAACGTAGCCGAAGAAGAAGCAAAATTAAAAGAAGAGGCGTCAGAAATATACAAAATGGTCCAAGATAGATTACTGGAACTATATGTAAACAAAAGTCATGAATTGGAAATTGTAACAACAAGAGGATTGGACGAAAACACAATATACAGTGCAGAAGAAATCATAGAAGAGCTGGAAACTTTCAATGACAATGCTGCAAAGATTTTCGATTTTCTAAAACAACAAAAAGTCGATACAGGTAAAACAAAACAAAGATTAGAAAGTGCTAAAAAAGCAAATAAAATGACGGAAGCAGTAATATTGGCAAAAAAATTAGAGATTCATGAAGGAACCGCACGAAGTATAAACTTGTATGGTGCTAACAATGATGATTATGAAACATCATCCAATGCAATGCCAGACACAAAAGGTATGAACATGATGATAAGACTAATTGAAATATTCAAAGAAGCAACAGATCCAAATCAAAAATACAGAGCATCTGAGATAGCAAACATGGCAAATAAATTAAAAGAACAAGTACGAGATTTTATAGAACGTTTTGAGGAAGCAGGTCCTGATTTATTAGATCAATGGGGCAAATTAACAACAATGAACAAAGCTGCACTACAAAGCATTGATTTCTTCAAATTTTTGGAAAGAAATAAATACATCACAAGAAATGAAAGCCAGAGACTGGAAGCAAAAATAAAAGGAACCTTGGAATACGAAATAGCACAAAGTATAAGAGTGATAGTAAAAAGTACAAAACAAGTCGATTTAGCTGACATAAAAGACCTAATAGACGTAGCGGAGTACATAGGAATGAACGTCAAAAAATACAAAGACCAAGTATCTATGCTTGAGAAAAGAAAAAAATAATTCGCAACAATCAGTAGAATTCGCTTCCTGTTGCATAAAACCCGAAAATCTATTAAAATAGCTCTTGCTCTTAGATAGTTTGGAGTGATCACCCTTTTCTTTTCGAAGAACTGGGAGGAAAGTCCGAGCACCATGGCAAATTGCAGCCGATAACATCGTGCCACCGTATATTTAAAATATACGGTAGGGATAGTGCCACAGAGACAATACTAACCCCGCAAGGGGTAAAAGGTGAAAAGCCCTATTTAGTAGGGACATACGACGAAAGTCGTAAACGTTGGAAAACCCTGCGAGGTGCAAGGTGAGATGGAAAGTTTTATTCGCCGCCAATTGCAAATAACTCTTCTCACCGCTATAGATTCCACTTCGGTGGAACTAAGATAGATGATCACAACCCGAAAGGGACACAGAACTCGGCTTACCCAAACTGTTTAAGAGCAGCTAAGAAAGCCTTCCACAAGCGAAGCGCATAAATCCAACAAAATGAAACGTTTCGAAATTTTCTTTGGACTGATAAAAATACCGATCGACATAGTAATGACAATATCGGCATTTTTTGTGGCATACAACCTTCGCCTGATCACAGAGCCAATAAGGGGCATCGCAAAACCGATAGATTACACAGTTTTACCAACACTCGAAGCATATTTAAGATTCAGTTCTTTCCTTGCCGCTGCGCTAATCCTCATATTCATTTTCGGCAAACTTTACACACTTCGAACAACATTAAAATTCACAACAGAAACAAAACAAGTTTTCATTTTTTGGTTTATTTGGACAGCTTTTTGCGTCACATATTTCTTTTTCACTCGCACATTTCCATTTTCAAGACTCGCAACTTTATATAGCTGGTCACTCACACTTTTATTCATAATCATCGGACGCGGAATAATAAAAATTATACAATTAATACTTCTTCAAAAAGGCATAGGCAAAAGAAAATTACTCTTCATAGGCCAAAATGAAATCACAGACGAAATCTACAAACAACTAAAAAAAGACGCAAGATATAAAATCATAGGAACAATCGAAAAACCAAGCCAACTTGAGTACACAATCAAACACAAAAACATCGACGAAATCATCCAAACCGATTCAAAAATCAACGCAAAAGACAACGAAGAAATTCTTCAGTTGTGCGATTTAAATCACATTTCATATAAATTTGTACCGGAACTAATCGACGTACGTCGTTCAAACATCTCCATTTCAACAATCGGACGCGTTCCAATCATTTCTCTAAAACCAACCCCACTCGAAGGTTGGGGCAGAGTTATAAAAAGATGTATAGATTTTTTTGGCTCACTGATCTTGTTAATCCTGCTATCCCCTATTTTCATAATCACTGCAATCGCAATAAAATTAGACTCAAATGGCCCAATATTTTTCACAAAAAAAGATGACGGAGAAAGTGTAAAAAGAGTCGGACAGTTCGGCGAACTTTTCAATTTCTACAAATTCCGTTCAATGTACCCAAAAACAGACAGCATGCGATACAAAGAACTTTCTGCTAACAATACACGAAAAAACAGTCCATTAGTCAAAATCAAAAACGATCCTAGGGTCACAAAAGTAGGAAAATTCATTCGCAGATATTCAATCGACGAACTACCACAATTATTCAGCGTTTTAATAGGAGACATAAGCCTCGTCGGCCCTCGCGCACACCTGCCTGAAGAAGTCGCAAAATACGAAAAAAGCCACAAATTCGTCCTCACAATAAAACCTGGAATCACGGGAATCTCACAAATAAGCGGCCGTTCCGATCTCCCATTTGAAGAAGAAATCAAACTCGACCGCTATTATATTGAAAACTGGTCTATCCTTTTCGACCTCAAAATTCTCATCAAAACCATCTTTGTTGTTCTAAAAGGGCACAGTGAGTAATTACATAGAAGCTGTATCTACAGCTCCAGTATCAGGAGAAACACCTTTCTTTTTTCCACCTTTTCCGTCAACCCTTCCACCTCTGCTAACTCCAACAGCCCTTTCTCCCATAGCAACTAGCAGGTTTAGTACAGTTCTTGGAACCACAACCGTAGGATTTTCTTTCACATCGTTCTCACTAAGCCATATATCTCCTACCGATAGGTCAAGACAATCCATATCCGCTTCATCAACTATAGAGTTAATCCTAGGATTCACACCTCCAACTACATCAAAATGACCACTAACAGCCAAAAAATCAGGATCTTCATGTAAATCAGGAAATTTTACTCGCGCTAAATTTACAGGATTTTCAGGAGCATCACCTTCAGAACTCACAGTTCCACCTTCAACACCACCCCACTCAACATCATAAGTTTCTAACATATATTTTAAATTAATTACACTAAGCGCACATTCTATATTATTTTTTTATTTTGTCAAGTATAAAACGAATTTACACCTCAAAATAGTGTTAAAATCTCCCAGCACAAAAGATATTCAAAATACATACGAAAACACATGATTCAAACAATACTAAACAAACTTTTAGGAGATCCAAACGAGAAAGCCCTAAAAAAAATCAGACCGATAGTCCAAGAAATACTTGAAATCGAAGCAAAATACGAAAAAGAAATCACGACACAAGCTCAGGTACAAGCCAAAACTGAAGAATTCAAAAACAGACTAAAAAATGGCGAAACAGTAAACGATATTTTACCTGAAGCATTCGCCCTGGTAAAAACAGCATGTCGCCAACTTGTAGGAAAATCTTGGTCAGTCAGAGGTCGCGACGTGACTTGGGACATGATCCCCTACGACGTTCAAATGATTGGAGGAATAGTGCTTCACCAAGGCAATATCGCCGAAATGAAAACCGGAGAAGGAAAAACTCTCGTCTGTACAATGCCGATTTATTTGAACGCACTTTTAGGCCGTGGCGCATATTTGGTTACAGTAAACGATTATTTGGCTCATCGTGATTCAGAATGGATGGGTGGACTTTACAATTACTTGGGACTTTCAGTCGGTGTCACAGTCCATGGAATGAATCATGCACAGAAAAAAGCTGCATACGAATGCGACATTACTTACGGAACAAACAACGAATTCGGATTTGATTATTTGCGTGACAACATGGTCACAGACAAAGAAGAAATCACTCAAAGAGACCTATACTATGCGATTGTTGATGAGGTAGATTCGATCTTGATTGATGAAGCCAGAACCCCCCTTATCATCTCTGCTCCGGCAGAAGAATCTACATTAAAATATCAAAAACATTCAAAATTAATAAACAATCTTGAAGAAAACACAGACTACGTAATCGACGAAAAGCTAAAGACTGCAACGCTTACAGAAGCCGGAATCGTAAAAATGGAAGGACTTCTTGGAGTCGACAATATTTACACAGAATCAGGATTTGAAGAAGTACATCACCTAGAACAAGCACTTCGCGCAAAGGCATGCTACAAAAACGACGTAGATTACATCATCAAAGACGGTGAAATCTTAATCATCGATGAATTCACAGGACGTTTAATGCCGGGACGAAGATATTCTCATGGTCTTCACCAAGCCATCGAAGCAAAAGAAAATGTAGAGGTGAAACGTGAATCAAAAACTCTTGCGACCGTTTCATTCCAAAATTACTTCAGACTTTTTGAAAAATTAGGAGGTATGACAGGTACAGCTCTTACAGAAGCAGAAGAGTTCTACCAAATTTATGGCTTAGACACGATCATAATCCCTCCGAACAAAATACTAAAAAGAATCGACAAAACAGATGCAATTTACAAAACATTCAAAGGAAAAATGTTAGCGGCAACACAACTCGTAAAAGAATTAAATAAAAAAGGACAACCTGTTTTAGTAGGTACAGTTTCCGTGGAAAAATCTGAAATATTGAGCAAACTTTTTTCACTTGAAGGAATTCCACACACAGTATTAAATGCGAAAAATCACGAGAAAGAAGCCGAAATTGTCTCAAATGCAGGTCAGAAAGGCGCAGTCACAATTGCCACAAACATGGCAGGACGTGGAACTGATATTAAGCTTGGAGACAACGTGCAAGACCTTGGCGGACTTTTCGTTTTAGGTACAGAAAGACATGAAGCACGTCGTATCGACAATCAATTACGTGGACGTTCAGGAAGGCAGGGAGACAATGGAGCAAGCCAATTTTTGGTATCAATGGATGATGACTTGATGAGACTTTTCGGTGGAGAAAAAATAAAAAACATGATGGAACTTTTGAAAGTTCCGGAAGACATGCCTATCGAAAATTCAATAATTTCACACTCAATAGAAAGTGCGCAGAAAAAAGTTGAAGGTCACAATTTCGACATAAGAAAGCACCTCGTTGAATACGACGATGTAATGAATATTCACAGAAACATCATTTACAAACAACGCAGAAGTTATCTTTTCAAAGATGAAATAAAAGAAGATATATTGCAAATGCTAAAAGAAACAGCAGAAAATATTGTTACAAACAATATTTCAAACAGAGACGTAAAAGATTGGAATAAAAAAGAAATCTTCGAAGCATTAACAGCAATTCATAAAAACGAAAGTGCTCTTACACAAGAGGAAATCGACAAAATAATATATGAGGATGAATTGATCGAAAAAGCAAAATCATATCTTTTAGGAGCATATGAAAAACGTGAAAAATCATTACCAGATCCAAAGATTTTAAGAGGAATTGAAAAAGCCGTAATCCTTCGTTCAACAGATGCACTATGGATGGATCACATAGACACAATGCAACATTTGAGAGAAAGCGTAGCATTCAGCGGCTATGCGCAAAAAGATCCATTAACAGAATATAAAGGACTTAGCTTCGAACTTTTCAATGAACTCATGGCGATGATAAAAGCAAATACATTAAACACACTTTTCAAAATCGATCTCGAAAAAGTAGTTCCACAAGAAATGCTAAAACAAGCTGAAGTAAAACAAATTCAGACAAATGACGCGGAAATAGAAAAGCCACTTTCATCAGGCGCATCATCAGGAAATCCTGTGATAGTGAAAGCTTCAGGCACTTCATCAAGCGGAAACGTAGTTCGTGTCGCTAGCAAAGACGTAGCACCTGAAATAGGCCGAAACGAACCTTGCACATGCGGAAGTGGCAAGAAATACAAGAAATGTTGCGGGTGAAGGCTATTTTATGATACTTTTCTGATGCGGGCAGATTTTTAAACATTGTTAAAAATGGCACATAGGATCGAAGTTATTACGCACGTCAACGACACACGTTCAGAAGTTATGAGAAAAAACCTTGTATCAGAAGGTTTTAAAATCGAAACTGCAAAAGTCCTCGAAGTATATACAATAAACAAAAATTTCAATTCAGAAGAAATAAAAAAGATTGCAGAAATTTTATCAAATTCGATTTCACAAAGATTCAAAAGCAATGAACCATTCAAAGACATAGATTTTGATTTCGCCTTAGAAATAGGCTTTTTACCTGGAGTCACTGACAACATCGCAACTACTGCAAAAGAAAGTATTGAAGAATTTACTAAACACAAATTCATTGAAGAAGAAAGCGTGCACAGCTCTACACTGATATTTTTGAAGGGAAAAATCACAGAAGAAGATACAAAGAAAATCGGAAATATTCTCGCAAATAAATTGATCCAAAGAATCTCTGTAAAAGACAAAACTTCATTTGAGAAAGACGATGGAATGGGCTTGAGCATACCGAAAGTTCACCTTTCTTCAGAAATTGAAATCACAAAAGTAGACTTAAATATTTCAGAAGAAGAACTACTAAAACTTGGCAAAGAAGGAATTTTAAATCATGACGGAACACGCCGCGGACCTCTTGCTCTTGAGAAAGATTACCTCTACGCAATCAAAGAATATTTCGAAAAAGAAGGTCGTTCCCCTACTGACATAGAACTCGAATCACTTGCCCAAACTTGGTCAGAACATTGCAAACACACAATCTTTGCAGCAGAAATAGATGATGGCGAGCGCACGGCGCGAGCGCGAGCTAGCGAAGAATCTAGCTCTGCTAGTTCTGAGCGACGCGAGCCTATCGACAAAGACGGCTTATACAAAGGCTACATAAAAAAAGCAACAATAGATATTCGCAACAAAAAAGGCAAAGACGATTTTTGTGTATCAGTTTTTTCAGACAATTCCGGAGCAATAATTTTCGATGAAAATTATTTAATCACAGACAAAGCCGAGACTCACAACAGTCCATCAGCACTTGATCCATTTGGCGGCGCAATCACTGGAATTGTAGGAGTAAACAGAGACACAATTGGCTTCGGTAAAGGGGCAAAACCGGTTTTAAACAAGTATGGATTTTGCGTTGGACTACCGGATGATGAAGAGCCAATTTATCGTGATAAAGATTTAAAAGAAGCATCACTCGCTCCAAAAAGAATTTTTGAAGGAG
Source organism: Candidatus Peribacteria bacterium (assembly GCA_943359415.1). Taxonomy (GTDB): domain Bacteria; phylum Patescibacteriota; class Gracilibacteria; order UBA1369; family LOWO2-01-FULL-3; genus UM-FILTER-38-24. Next base: position 17,135 of record CALRHQ010000005.1, on the reverse strand, counting down.
TTATCGCAGGAGTAAATGCAGGAGGAAACCAAAGTGGAATTCCAACTCCTCAAGGATTTTCTTACTTTCACAAAGACTACAAAGGTAAACCACTAATTTTCGTTGGCACAGTCGGACTTATTCCAAAGATGATAAATGGCCAACCTTCACACGAAAAAAGCGCTCACAATGGGGATAAAATCGTGATGATAGGAGGACGTGTTGGACAAGACGGAATCCATGGCGCAACATTTTCATCAGAAACACTATCAGCAGGAAGTCCTGCAACAGCAGTGCAAATCGGCGATCCGATTACCCAGAAAAAATTCTCAGATGCAATCATAAAAGAAGCCAGAGAACTAGATTTATACAATTCGATCACTGACGATGGAGCGGGAGGACTTTCTTCTTCAGTCGCAGAAATGGCTAAGGAGTGCGGAGGATGCCAAGTAAATCTGGAAACAGTTCCATTAAAATATCCAAATTTGGAACCATGGAAAATCTGGATTAGTGAATCGCAAGAAAGAATGACACTCTCAATTCCGGAAGAAAAACTTCAAAAATTCATGGATTTGATGAAACGTCGTGGAGTTGAAGCAACAGTCATTGGCACATTCACAGATAGCGGAAGATGCATAATCAAATACAAAGGCGAAAAAATCATGGACATAAGTATGGATTTCCTTCACAACGGACTTCCAAAAAAGACATTACACACAACTTACACAAAAACAGAACGCAAAGAAAAGACAATACCAGAGCCAGAAAATCTCACAAACACACTTCTTGAATTATTGAAAAATCCGAACATCGCAAGTACTGAATTTATTCCAAGACAATACGATCACGGTGTTCAAGGAGGCGCAGTTTTAGGCCCACTACACGGAAAAGGAAGAGTTATGTCCCCTGCCTCAGTCACAAAACCAATGATAGAAACTACAAAAGGAGCAGTCTGTTCACAAGGACTTTATCCAAAATATTCTGAAATCGATACTTACGACATGGCCGCGTGCTCTATAGATACAGCAGTAAGGAATTCTATCGCAATCGGAGGAAAACTTTCGCACATGGCATTGATGGATAATTTTTGCTGGTGCAGTTCAAATGAACCAGAAAGATTAGGCGAATTAAAAGCAGCAGCAAAAGCTTGTTACGATTATGCTGTAATCTACGAAACGCCTTACATATCAGGAAAAGATTCAATGTTCAACGACTTCAATGGCTTCGATAAAAACGGAAACGCAATGAAAATTTCAGCGCCACCAACACTTTTAATTTCATCATTAAGTGTGATGGATGACGTGACAAAAGCAGTTTCATTAGATACAAAATTCGCAGGAGATTTAGTTTACGTATTAGGAGAAACAAGAGAAGAACTCGCAGGAAGTGAATATTTCCCAGAAGGAAAAAATGTTCCAAAAGTAGATGCAATCTCTGCAAAAAAACTTTACGAAAAAGTTGAAGAAGCAATTTTGAAAAACTTGATCACCTCTAGTTTAAGCCCTTCACACGGAGGACTTGCCGCAACATTTGCGAAAAAAGCTATTGCCGGACAACTAGGAATGGAAATAGATTTAAGTGAAATTTCACGCGAAAAAGATCTACAAAGAAATGATTTTATTTTATTTTCAGAAACTCAATCAAGATTTGTTGTAACAATAGATCCAAAGAAAAAAGAAGAATTCGAAAAACTTTTTGAAAGTGAATCTTTCGCATGCGTCGGCCAAGTTCTTGACTCTAACAAATTCACAATCAAAGGTGTAAATGGAGAAATAGTAGTCGATACAAATATAAAAACTTTAGAAGAAAATTATAAATTCACATTTAAAAACTACTAGAATGCTCAACGATAAAATTTTAGGAACGAAAAGTTTTCGCAGAAACATTCCGCAGGACACTTCGTGTCCGAGGACGTTTCAAGAGAACTTATTCGTGCCTAAAATTACTTTCATGAACACTTCAGTAGTCTCTAAAAGTATATCTTTGCCTAAAGTCTTAGTGCTTACTGGCTACGGAATAAATTGCGAAGAAGAAACAGCAAAAGCTTTCGAATTGTCCGGAGGACTTCCGACAATAGTTCATATAAATGACCTCATCGAAAACCCAAGGATGCTTGACGATTATCAAATAATGGCTTTCCCAGGAGGTTTTTCATACGCTGACGATACAGGTTCAGGAAACGCACTCGCAAACAAAATAAAAAATAACATCGAAAAAGAAATCTTGGATTTCGCAAAACAAGATAAATTAATCATCGGAATTTGTAACGGATTTCAGATTCTAACAAATCTTGGACTCGTTCCGGCAAAAGAAAATAAATATGGGCAGCGGCAAGCAGTCCTCATGCACAACGCACACGCACGTTACGAATGTCGCTGGATTAAGCTAAAAAACACATCTCAAAAATGTGTATGGACTCGAAATATCGACACCATTCATTGCCCTATCGCACATGGTGAAGGAAATTTTTACGCAGAAAAAGAAGTCATAGATAGCTTGATAAAAAACGACCAAATCGCATTCAAATATATCAAAGACGACAACTCTCCGGCAAACCAAGAGTTTCCATTTAATCCAAATGGAGCAATGCTAGATATCGCAGGAATATGCGATGAAAGCGGCCGTATTTTCGGTTTGATGCCACATCCTGAAAGATTCAATTCATTCACAAATGAAAACGGTTGGACTCTTGAAAAAGAAAAACTTTTACGCGAAGGTAAAGAACTTCCGACATTAGGTAAAGGTTTGCAAGTATTCAAAAACGCGATAGAATACTTTACGAAATAGCACCTCAAAATTTCAAATGAAAATTGTCATAACGACAGATCAAGGCAAATCAACGAGCATACTTTCAAAAATCTCCATGTTCTTTTTTGGCTCATTCTTTACAGCAATTATCTGGGCAATGTTTTCAAAATTTTTAGGAGAATATGGAATCATCACGGGCCTTCTCTTTATGATCGCACTAATAATTTTCGGATTCAAAAAAACACAAAAAAACACATACCCAAGAGTAATAGTTTATGGAATGACAGCAACAACAATCTTCGCCTCAGTCATGATCATCGGCTTTCTTCTAGTTGTGAAGACAGCTTAAGTCTTGGTTCTTATTTAGCTCTCCTCACCACTCATAATCCTTCTAGGCTTCGCGCCATCTGCAGGCCCTACAACTCCATTTTCCTCAAGTAAATCAAGAAGTCTTGCAGCCCTTGCATATCCGACTTTTAGTCTGCGTTGCAGCAAAGATGCAGAAGCTTTTCTAGTCTCCATCACAACAGTATAAGCATCATTATAAAGTTTATCTCCATCCATTCCATCTTCAGAATCAGGCACTCCTAAAACTTTTTGCCTCGAAGTTTCGATAGAAGTTATTTCATTATTATAATCCGGTGGAACCGTAAGTTTTACTCTATTTGCAACTCTTTCAATTTCTTCGGTCGAAACATAAATTCCCTGTACACGAAGAGGTTTATTTCGTCCAACAGGAAGATAAAGCATATCCCCTTTTCCAACAAGATCCTCAGCTCCAATTCCATCCAAAATAGTTCTTGAATCAATAGAACTTGAAACAGCAAATGCAATTCTTGCAGGAATATTTGCCTTAATAAGTCCAGTAATAACATCAACAGAAGGTCTTTGTGTAGCAATAATCAAATGAATTCCAACAGCTCTCGCCATCTGCGCAATACGGCAGATAGAAGCCTCAACTTCCTTCCCTGCAGTCATCATCAAATCCGCCAACTCATCAATAACAACAACAATTTTTGGCATTTTTCTGACATCATCCAATTCATTAAATTCAGCAATATTTCGAACTCTTTTACCTGAAAGTTCATGATATCTTCTCGTCATTTCACCAACAACCCACCTCAAAGCAACAGCCGCCTTTTCAGGATCCTGAATCACAGGAGTCAACAAATGAGGAATACTATTATATGAAGAAAGCTCAACCCTCTTAGGATCAATCATTATAAGTCTTAAATCATCTGGAGAATTTTGATACAGCAAGGACACCAAAAACGTATTCATACAAACAGATTTTCCACTTCCTGTCGCTCCGGCAATAAGCAAATGCGGCATAGCGTCAAGACTCGCAACAACAGGTTTTCCCGCTACATCACGCCCTAAAGGAAGTGTAAGTTTCGAAGTAGAAAGTCCAAATTCAGAACTTTCCAGTATTTCACGAAGATAAACCGTAGCCCTATAAGCATTCGGAACCTCAATTCCAACCAAAGATTTTCCAGGAATTGGTGCTTCTATACGAATCCTTTCTGCAGCTAGAGCAAGCGCAATATCATTCTTCAACGCAGTGATTCTAGATAACTTCACAGAATCATTTGGTTTCAAAGTATATTGAACAACGGTCGGTCCGACATTAACTTCATGCATGCCAACTTCGATTCCAAATTGAGAAAGTTTTTTTCGTATTTTTTCCGCACTTTCTTTCAAAAATTTCTCATCCACAACAACATTACTATCTCCATTAAGCAATAAATCCAACGAAGGAAATTCCCATTCAATTTCTTCACGCTCAGTTTTAACGGCTCTATCAAGAGCGGCAGCGGTAGCATCTCCTCTATTGATTTCGAGATTTGGCTTCGATTCTTCTTCATCCACATCATCATCTTTTTCTTCTTCATCAACATCTTTTGATTCATTTTTCTGAGAACTGATTTTTGATTTATGTATGAAAATTTCCGGCTCAGATACATCCTCTTCTTCATATTCATCTTCATCACTTTCAAAAGTTCCTTTCTTTTTTATTCTTCCATGAGCCCTAGTAGTTTCAATTTTTATTTGTGGAATTGCAAAACGCAAAAGTTCAATGATAGAAAGTTCAAAAACAAGCATCAATGAAACCAAAAATCCGGTAATAAAAATAATAGTGGCGCCAACTCTTCCAACACTCAAAACTTGTAGAAACAAGAAATTCGTCACAAATCCAACATAACCACCATATTTTCCAACCGAAGCATAATCATAAATATGATCTATCGGAACCGAAAGATGTATTAAACTAAGCCCAAAAGTCATAAATAAAATAATTCCAAAAACTCTGGAAGCCCCAAATTCAATATTTCTCGACAAAAACATCATCGCAGAAACAAGAACAAAAAGAACTGGGATAATATAAATTCCCCATCCAAGAATCGGACTCAAAAATCCAACCCAAAGATCCCCCACAGGGCCAAAAGAGCCCTTTATGCTCAAGATAGTAAGCACACCAATCGACAACAAAATAGTAGCCCAAATTTCCCTGGCAATTAGCGGATCGACCTTTATATTCACAGTAGCGCGTTTTCTTCGTACTGTCCTTCTAAGCCTTCGTCTTGCCATATAAAGATTTAACTTTAAATAAAAAACACTCATTTCAAGCCCTTTTATTCTACACGACACGGCCTCTTTTTTCCAGAGGAAAAACCATGTATAATCCAATCGGAATTTACTTAAATTACACAATAAAACATGGTCCGCACACGTTTCGCGCCATCACCGACAGGATACTTGCACATTGGAGGGCTTCGCACAGCGCTATACTGCTACTTATTTACAAAGAAAAATAAAGGCAAATTTTTGCTAAGAATTGAAGACACAGATCAAGAAAGATTCGTCGAAGGTGCAGTTGAAAATTTGATAAAAACACTTTCATGGATTGGACTTGATCACGACGAAGGACCATTGCTTGACGGCTCTGAAAATGGAGAATTTGGTCCTTACACTCAATCAAAACGAACAGAACTCTACTTGAAACATGCAGGTGAACTTATAGAAAAAGGTCACGCATACAGATGTTTCTGTACAAAAGACCGCTTGGACGAAATGCGTGATAAACAAGAAAAAAACAAATTACCACCGATGTATGACAGAACATGCGCAAATTTACCAAAATCAGAAATCGAAGAAAAACTGAAAGCAAAAATTCCTTTTGTCGTAAGACAAAAAATGCCTTATGAATTAATAAAATTTAAAGATCTTGTTCGCGGAAATGTACAATTCGACGGAAAAATAATAGACGACCAAGTCCTGATAAAATCAGATGGATTTCCAACATATCACCTCGCAAATGTAGTCGATGATCATTTCATGCAAATCACACATGTAATCAGAGGCGAAGAATGGCTTCCATCAACACCAAAACACATAGCCCTATATAAGGCCTTCGGATGGGATCATCCAGAATTTGCACATCTTCCACTCCTTTTGAACGACGACAAAAGCAAACTTTCAAAACGCCAAGGCGATGTTTCTGTAGAAAGTTACATCGAAAAAGGATATTTGAAAGAAGCGATAATAAATTTCGCAGCATTTTTAGGATGGAATCCTGGCGGAGGAGAAGAAAAAGAAATATTCACTCTGGAAGAATTAACTGAAGTTTTTTCTATCGAACATGTCCACAAAGCAGGCGCAGTATTTAACATAGAAAAACTAGATTGGTTCAATTGGAAATGGCAAAAAGAGATTTTCAATAAAAAAGTTTTCACACTCGCAAAAGAAATAGATGAAAAAGGAGAAATCGATCTATCTCGCAAAGATCAGCCAAAATTCACATTCACTTCAGAAGACAAAGAAGAAAAATTCGCGCAAGAAAAAGGAAAAATTCTTTTAGAAATCTGTAAAAAATATTTGGATGAAAAATATTTGTCAGACAAAAATCTTTTCAAAATGCTTGTAACGGTAGAAGAAAAAATTCTACGCGATCCAAAAGAAACTGCATCACAAATAGATTTTTATTTTTCACAACCAGACTATTCAAAAGAATTATTGACGCATGAAAAAATGGGAGTAGACTTTTCTTGGGCGAAGAAATCACTCGAAGAATCACAAAAAGATTTAGAGAAATTAGATAGTTGGAAAATTTCCGAAATAAAGAATGTTCTTACAAAAATAGTCGAAAGATTTGCATGTAAAAATGGACAAGTTTTTTGGCCTTTAAGGGCAGCATTAAGCGGACTTGAGTTCTCTCCTGGAGTATTCGAAGTAATGTACACATTAGGTAAAGAAGAATCACTTAAAAGGATAAAAAAAGCACTAGAAAAATTGTAAAAATATGAATTCAAACGAAATAAAATCCACAGTAAAACAACTTACAGAAACGTGTAAATGTTTAGAGTGTAAAGCGAAATACACAGAAGATAAAATCAGCGTAATCGCGACAATAAAAGACGAAGGATTATTCGAAATGCATTGCGATAAATGTAATTCAAATTCTTTGGTTACAGTAATGATAAGCAAAACAGTAAGGCTAGAAGGACAAAACAGAAAACATTCAAGAATAGAAAGTATCTCGAAAAATGATGTACTCGATATGAAAAATTTTTTACAAAACTTTGATGGCAATTTCAAAAAAATCCTCTAATACTACAGGCTTTCTCAAGTGCCAATTTCATACACATGCTATTGGAGATGCTCTTGATCATATTTCACATACACCGAAAGAACTCATAGATAAAGCCAAAAAACTCAACTACAACGTTCTCTCAATAACATCTCACAGAACAGTGATTTTCACAAAGGAGCTGGAATCATATGCAAAGAAAAAAGGAATTTTATTAATTCCGGGAATAGAATTTGAAATAAACGGAAAACATATTTTGGGAATAAATATCGACAAAAAAATTGAAAAAATCAAAACTTTTAAAGAGTTGGAAAAATACAAATCAACTCACGAAAATTGTTTAATAATAGCTCCACATCCATTTTTCCCTGGCAAAATAGCTCTAAAAAAAGACCTTACAGAAAATATCAAATCATTCGATGCGATTGAATATTCTTTTTGTTATACGTCAACAAAAAACTACAACAAAGAAGCGAAAGCTATAGCAAAAAAAGAAAAACTACCCATGATAGCAACAGCAGATTGTCATGATTTAAAAAACTTAGACATCTCATATACTCTTATTAAAAGCCAAAAGAACACTAACAAAATAATTCAAACGATTAAAGAATCTTCGTTCACAAACAAAAAAATAAAACTCGTAACTCAACCAATCTCTTATTTCAAAATAGGTAAAATAATCGCAAAACAAGAAATAAAAAATTTGATAAAAAAACTTTTCAAATAAAATTTCTCGTAAAAATAAATTTCTGTTATAATAAAACATGAAATTACCTCAAACCTATGGACGAAATAAACGTTTATAATATTCCAGCTTTTCAAAGAAAAAGAAGTCTTGCCGCAAAAGGCAGAAAAAAAACTTCTTTGCCGAAAATTCGAAAAGCCGCAGTACGTTCATCAAAAAGAACAACCACACGTCGTAGCAAAATTTTGAGATCAACAGAAACGATATACAATTCTCCATCTTTTATAGAACAGGATTTAACACCAAATCTTTACGAAAGAGACCCTCTTCCATCAGAACAACTTTTTGAAGAATTCGAAGAAAAACAAATAAAAAGATCAGGTTCAGACTTCAGAGAAATGAAAATATGTGGAATTTGCGAAGGATATTTTGACAAAATAAACGTGGCGATTATCCGAGTAACAAGCCCAATTCACAAAGGTGACTCACTTATTTTCGAAAAAGAAGGAGGACTTTTCGAACAAACTATCGATTCAATTCAAATCGATAGACAAGACGTATCAATCGCAAAATCCGGAAGCGACATTGGAGTAAAAGTTTTCATGCCGCCAAAAGTCGGAACTCATGTATATAAAGAAATATGAAAATTCTTGTAATAAATGCAGGCTCATCTTCTCTAAAATATCAACTTTTTGATAAAAAGAATTTTACAGTTTTGGCAAAAAACTTGATAGAAGTCAGTGAAAAATCAAAAACCAAAACGATTGAATCAGCCGTTAAATTAGCCATAAAAGAGATGATGGATTCTAAAAAGATTTTATCATTAAAAGAGATAGAAAGAATAGGCCACAGAGTCGTACATGGCGGAGAAAAATATTCAAAAACAACGGAAATAGAGAAAAAATTAATAGAAGAAATAAAGAAACTATTTCCTATCGCTCCTCTCCATAATCCAATCAATCTTGAAGGGATTTTAGCATGCAAAAAATATTTCCCACATGCAAAAAATTACGCAATTTTCGACACAAGCTTCTATTCAACAATGCCTGAAAAAGCCTATCTATATGCGCTTCCACGCACGTTATACACAAAGCATAAAATAAGAAAGTATGGTTTTCACGGAACAAGTCACAAATTCGTGATAGAAAAAGCATTACAGGTTTTGAAGAATAAAAAAGCAAAAATAATTTCATGCCACATCGGAAATGGTGTCTCTATAACAGCTTCAATAGGAGGTAAAGCCATGGACACAACAATGGGATTCACACCTCTTGAGGGTATGATTATGGGTACACGTTGCGGTTCAATCGATCCAGCAATAACATTCTATCTTTCAAGAAAACTAAAACTATCACTTGAAGAAATAGAAGAAATTTATATAAAAAAATCGGGACTAAAAGCAATTTCAGAAATAAGCTGGGACATGAGAGAAATATACAAAAAAGCACTTATAAAAGACAAAAAAGCACTATTCGCTATAGAGATGTTTTCTTACCATCTTGCAAAACACATCGCAGAAATGTCCATATCTACTCAAGGAATTGATGCTATAGTTTTCACTGCAGGAATAGGCGAAAACGCATTTTATATAAGAGAACAAACCATAAACCACCTTCAACATTTCGGCATCTCAATCGACAAAAAAGCAAACCGACTATCCAAAGAAATAATTTCCTCAAAAGCCAGCAAGGTAAAAGTTTTAGTCATCAAAACTAACGAAGAACTTCAAATAGCGAAAGAAATCTCTAACTAGTAATTCAATTCGTAAATCTTATCCTTCGTTAGCACAAGGATCTTCTTTCCATCCGGATCAACACTTATATCACGTATTTCTCCGATGTTTGGAAGCAAATATTGCATGCTATAAATAAGATTACCGGTCTTTGTATCTTTCTGATAAAGCAAAATTCTACCCTGAGAATCAACAACAAACACATAATCAAGCTTATCATTTGTATAAATGATTGAAGGATCTTTAAGTGAATTAAATGGAGGATTATTTATATAGAAATCAACTTTAGTACCACCATAATATTTATTTATATCACCATTATTCATCAAAACATAAAGATTTGAATCGATAGCGAAGCTCTTTGCTGAAGCCAAATCTACCTTTTCTTTAACAAAATATTGTTCAGCATTTCCAAAACCACCAGTCGTAGCCTTGTACGCATATTTCCAAATCTGACTTGCCTCAGTATCAAGCAAGTAAACCTTATTTCCCCAATCAACCACATAACTTCCTTTATGGAATGTCGTATCAGCTGTATCCATATAATTCATAGTACCATTGCTGTATTCTATCATTTTGCCATTTTTAGTAAGGAAAACGACAGAATTTCGATCAGAAAAACCTGTAGCAGCAATTACAGTTTCAGTTTTATCAATAGTCAAAGGATCCTGAATCTGATCAAGAACAAGCTCATAAAGTGCATTATATTCATAAACAAACATTCTACCTTTAACTTCAGTAAATCCAAGCGCATTCACGTCACTTCTCTTTTTTGTAAGATCAGCCACAATTTTAGGAGTTTCGATTCTTTGTACGCTATCAAGTTTATCCCTGGTTTCATCTATTTGAACTAAAAATAATTTTGCCTTATCCCTGTAATATCCTGAATTCAAAACACTCATCGCATCAACATAAGCTTTATCCAAAACCTCTTTTGCCGCCGCCTTATCATAAGATCCTTTCGTCTCAGCTTCAGTTATTTTTGACTGAATACCGGTCAAAACATCATCAAGCTTAAGCAGTTGTTCCCTCTGAGAACTATTAATACCGTAAGCCCAAATTCCAGCTCCAAGAACAATTATCAGCACAACCAAAAGCGCTAAAATTCTATCTTTGCCAAAACCTTTAGAAAAAAGTCCTGAAACAAATCGTGAGAAAAAATCCTTTATTCGCTCAAAAACACCTGTACCTGACAACTTACTTCCACTTTTTGCACCATATCCCTTAATTGCAGTAAAAAATTTCCCTGTTAAAGTCTCTTTTTGAGCAGAAGTATGTCCTTTTGAAGATTCAAGCATTCCCTTTTCGGAGAACTCTGTATCCTCCAACATATCCTCAATTTCAGCTTTAGTAGCCTTTGAAAACAAAATTCCTGTAAGACCTACTCGTCCCAAAATTTCAGTAGACATAGTATCTTTGATCTCATTCAAAGAATTCATAATATCATTTCCACTTGTAGCTTTAGACAAATCAGTCTTGCTAATATAGCGCAAAAGCCTTGTAGAAGAGAAAAGAACCGTATCTCCAGCCTCTATTGATCCACTAGCGATATTTCCAAAAACATCTCCATTTGTAACTTCATCACTCAACCCTTCGCTCACAACACTGATAAACCTCTTTCTTATAAGGTAAGCTTCCGCATCTCCACACTGAGTTAAATACAAAGTATCCCCAACTATAGCAGCAATAATTACATTCAAATTTCCTATATAACCTGACACTTTTTGAGCTTTGAATTCATTCAAAACGCCATTTACAGCCTTAAGTCCAGCCTCAAATCTTTCATAGGAATCTTTGCCTACATCTTCAAAAAACACCTTTTGAAGGCTTTCAAAAATCATCTGTCCTATCTCCTCAGCATCAACAGGATTATTTTGGATTTCCAAATTTATAAAGATTTGCCCACTCTTATCTCCGAAGTCTTGAAAAAGATCATAGTAATAATTTTCAAGAAAACTATTATCATCCTTTCCAAAAAACAGAAACTCATATCCTGCTTTTAACGCCATATTCTTTTGAATCAAAATTTAAATTAGAGTGAATGCTACTATACAAATATACTTTAGTAAACATATTCTTTGCAAGAAAAATTACATATTAATGTAAAAAACAACTTTCTGTTGCAAGATTTAACCTTACTCTGTAAAATCAGCAAGCAAAGTATTAATATACATTATAGAACTAATTAAATACCATGTTAGGAAAACTAAAGAAAAGAATTAGACTAAAAACTCACGGCTTCAGAAAAAGAAGCGCAGTTGTGTTGAACAGAAGAAGATCAAGAGGGCGAAAAAGCCTTACTGTTAAGATCCACTCTAAAGGATGATCGCAAAAAAATTCAAGATTCCCAAAAAACACATAGCACTCATTCTAAAGAAAGGAGACTCTTTTGATTCGAAGCTCTATGTGGTAAGATTTTGGCAGAATAAAGTCGGATTTCCTAGATTCAGAATAATAGTAAGCACAAAATTCGCAAGAAAAGCTGTAGATAGAAATAAAACACGAAGACGCATTTACGAAATATTAAGGCTAACAGTAAAAGAAAATTCAAATTTGAAGCCTCTGGACATGATACTCATTCCAAAAAAACAAATTCTATCAAAAGAATTCAAAGAAATCTCTCAAATAACGGAAGAATTAATAACCAAGATGTAAAATGGAAAAATTCAACCAACTAGTGAAGAATATATTGATTTTTTTAGTAATATTTTTGATAGTAAACTGGGTAATAAACCTATTTAAAGGACCATCACAACCGGAAGATACACTTCAAAATACAGTAGTATTCACTACTACTGAAAATGAATATTCAAGACGCGACACAGTCACAGTCAAAATCAAAAACAATACAACATCTGCAATCACAATTCCAAACAAATGTCCGTCTGAACCATTTGATACATTCAGAAATGAAAAAAACGAATGGGTCAAAAAATCATATTCACCAAAACTTGATTGTACAGATAAAAAAGACATAGAAATACTTCCAACAAAAGAAATTTTGATTCCATATTCAAACTGGAATCACACACTTTTCGGAGAAATGGGAAGATTTAAGATCGAAATGAAAACGAAAATCGGAACTGAGGAAAAAACGCTTACTTCAAATGAATTCACCGTGGTGGAAGAAGGAATTTTTTCTAAACTTTGGGTAGGAATTTTCTATCGACCTATCTACAACACGATGATTTTCCTTGCAGCGATAATGCCGGGACACGACATAGGGCTTGCAATAATAATTCTTACCCTGATCATTAGAACAATTTTGCTCGTACCATCTCACAAGGCCATGAAAGCGCAAAAACGCATGCAAGATGTTCAGCCTAGACTTGAAAAAATTAAAGAAAAATACAAAGGAGACCAACAAAAAATCGCAATGGAAACCATGGCGCTATGGAAAGAAGCAAAGGTAAACCCAATGGGAAGCTGCTTACCTCTTCTTTTACAGCTACCATTCCTTATCGGAATTTTCTATGTAGTACAAGATAGCTTAAATCCGGACAACACATACTTATTGTACAAGACATACGAAAATTTCACTTTAAGCGATATTTCTCACGCATTTTTCGGAATCATTGATCTATCAAAACCAAATCTATATGTACTTCCGATAATCATCGGAGGGCTTCAATTTATTCAAATGAAATTATCTATGGGAGGCGGAAAACAGCAAGGAGAGATGGCAAGCGCATCAAAAATGATGATATACTTGATGCCGGTTATGATCGCAGTATTTACAGCATCATTACCTGCAGGCGTCGGCTTTTACTGGGGAACTTCAACGTTATACGGAATAGTTCAACAAATATTTGTAAACAAAGGAAAATCAGATAAGTCAAAAACCGACGACAAGGAACCGACCGTCAGAGTTATAACCACAAACTAAACCTTTTAAAATATATATTTATGGAAATAATAGAAGCATTAAAAGAAACTTTGGAAGAACTTCTAAAAAGATTGGAAGTGCCTTATACTGATATGGAAATCATTGAAGATGAAAAAGATACGTTCCTTATCGATATCAAAAGCGAAAACCCAAATTTGCTTATAGGATTCAGAGGAATCAATATCCAAGCGATTCAACATTTGTTAAAAGTAATGGCATGGAAAAAATGCAAAACTGAAAATTTTTCAATCACTTTGGACGTAGATGATTATAGAAAACGTCAGGAAGAAAACATGATTGCAATGGCACAAAGAAAGATCGACATGGCTAGAAAATTTCACCGTCCACAAAGACTTCCACCGATGTCACCATACTTCAGACGAAAAATTCATTTGATGTGTATGGGATCAGGATATGAAGACGTAGAAACATTGAGCGACGGAGAAGGAGAAATGAGACATATTATTATTAAGCCTAAATTTTAAAATTTAAACCTACCAACATGAGTACCAAAAAAAACACTACTTGGCTACTCATTCCTATAATAACTTTGATCGCGACTTTTTCGCATACACCAACAGTAATCCGCGCACAATCTCCGGATAATTTTTCAGATGTAAAATCAGGAAACTCACATTTTGTTGCGATCGATTATTTACGTGCAAACGGAATAATCGAAGGATATACAATGAATGGAGAAAATAAATTTAAACCAAATCAGAAAATTTCACGCGCAGAAGCTCTCAAAATTTTTCTGCTCGCAAGTAAAACAATCACAGACGTAATCTCTGAAGTAGTAGACAAAGGCAACACACTGCGCCAAACAAACGAATCCCCTCTTTCAGACGTTCCAGTAGACTCATGGTTTGCTGCATATGTCTCAATTGCAAAAGAAAAAGGAATTATCTCTGGCTATGAAGACGGAACATTTCAACCAAATAAAACTATAAATCTAGCAGAATCATTGAAAATATTTTTGAACTGTTATCCAAACATCGAATATCCAAGCACATCAGACATTTTCGCAGATGTCGCACCTGATGAATGGTATTCAAAATATGCCGCATATGCTAAAGAAAAAACACTCGTAAACATCACACTTGAAAACTACATCGATCCAAATCAAGAGATGACGCGTGGATATATGGCTGAGATCATTTACAGGAAAATTATGAATGACACAGTAAACCTTGTAGAATTCGGAAAAGCGACTTACTACGGAAATGGTGCGAACGGCGCAAACACAGCCTCAGGAGAAAAATTGGACAACACAGATTTTGTCGCGGCGCACAAAACACTTCCATTTGGAACAATAGTTGAAGTCACAAATCTCGCAACAGGAAAATCAATTCAAGTCAGAATTATAGATCGTGGACCATACGGCCATGGACGAATAATAGACTTGTCATTGGCCGCATTCGCAGCACTTGCAGATTTATCAGCAGGTGTTATAAATGTACAAGATAAAGTAATTCATTTGCCATAATGTATCAAAAAACTACACTATTAACAGAAGCAAAAAAAACAGCAAAACTTTTAATCGTCACTCTTTCTATGATGATTATCGTTTTATTAGGAGCATTTTTCATGGTCACAAATGATTCCGCACAAAAAGGATACGCCTTGGAACAAGAAAAACTAAAAAATGAAATTTTAAAAACTGAAAATTCAGGTTTAAATTCAAAAATCACAGATTCTTCAGCCTTCACAAAGATCACAGAAGAAGAAAAAACAAAAGAGATGCAAAGCCCCGAAAACAAGCAGTACATAACGAAAAAAGACAACGAGGTAAAATAAAATTGACTTTGGCTTCCAAGGCCTTATACTAATGCTCGCGTAAGGTTACGCAACAAACACATCGTGGCGCCATCGTCTACCGGTTAGGACAACGGGTTTTCATCCCGTAAATGGGAGTTCGATTCTCCCTGGCGCTACCACAAAAAAACGATGGCCGCGAAGTGGCTAGCGGTTTTTTTGACGATAGCTCCGGATAATCGAAGTTTATGCCCCAGAGGGTAATTCTCCCTGGCGCTACCAAAACAATACAGCTTGTCCAAAGGACAAGATAGAGTGTTTTAATAAACTTTATTATGCCCTCCTATATCAACAAATGTAAAAATCAAAATTTCTCTTCCTTTATCCAAGCGCTTTTCATAGATCGCCCTAATGTCATCGGTAATCGAAAAAGCAAATTCATTTCTACGCTTCCCTTTTAACTTATGAGTCCTTATTGAAGGAGAATATTCATCATCAATAAAGATTCCAAGCTTTTTTATAAATAATTTCTGCGTTTTAACGTTTAATTTATCGAAAGATTTTTCAAATCTTCTGGTACGTTGGATTATTTTTTTCATTTAATAAGAGATTCGAAGTTTTTAATACAAGCTCTTTTCCCTTCCTTTGTTGAAACATCAAAAGAGGCGGTAACTTCATCATCATCGGACATAAGACCAAATTTTAGTTTGCCATCATTGTATGCTTTTAATGATTGTGTGACTATGAAAGTGAGAGTTACGCCATCTTTCTGTGCTTTTTTCTGAGCAATGGCTTTTATCGGCTCTTCCAGATTGATTGTTAATGAAGTCATAGATTATTTTACATAATAATTACATACTAATATTACACTAATGGATAAAGAGGGTCAAGAACTCATACTTCCCGCTGCAATCTATTTTCAATATATTTATTCAAGCTCAAATTGCTTGCCTGCGCCTCAAAATAAAGTTTTTCATGAATTGCCGGTTCAGTACGAATTAAAATTTGACCGTTAAACTTTCCTTTATAATCAGGCTCTGGAATTTGTTCTTTTCCTTTTTTTCTACGAACAAGATCCTCTTCAATCATTTCCACAACTAATCCATGCAATTCTTCAGGAGAATCAGCCATAACATGTAAATTTTTAAACTTTGGAATTATCGCTTTATAAGCTTCTTCTCCATCCTCTCCGATTGGAACGACCAAGTAACTATAAGGACATTTTTTCATGATATTATTGGTTAATTTTTTTTATTATCTCTTTTACATAACATCTTTTCACAAGATTATTATGAACTGGGAAAACAATTACTCCACCATTTTTATTCTTAAAAACATGATGACTTCCTCTAACACGCTCCAATTCATAACCAGCAGAATCAAGAACCGTTTTTAGCTCAAAGAACCTAGATTCTTTCCTATTACACAATTGCTCAATCCTCTTTTTAATACTATTCACGATTTATTTAATTAAATGATAGCATTTTTGATAGCACTTCGTCAATAAGACAGTCAAAAACATAACCACAATATCAGCCAGAGATTAAATTTTCGTTAAAAAAATTTAAAATCTTTCTAAAATCTTCATGAAAATTGCAAAACAAAAATTGTTAGCATATACTCACCTCAGAAGTTCTATACAAAAAAGTTCGTATAAGAACCAGTTATATGAAATTTAATTATTTTTACCGATAAAACTATGGACGAGAAAATAAAGGCCAAAAATTATATTCTCATTATTATTTTTGCTGTTGTTTTTAGT
>CALRHQ010000004.1 GCA_943359415.1 Candidatus Peribacteria bacterium | reverse complement strand
GGGCTTAGGGATGAGATAATCAAGCGCGTAAAAAAAGGCATGGCAGTGTGGGGAACTTGTGCTGGAGCTATCCTTTTGGCAAAAAAAATTGTCGGAAAAGAAAATGCGGATAGTATGAATTTGATGGACATTACCGTCGAAAGAAATGCTTACGGTAGGCAATTGGACAGCTTTGAGACAGAGCTAGAATTCTACACTTCTGATAAAAATTGTTGCGATAAAAAATTAAAAAATACCGTGCGACTTTGTCGCATTCCGGCGATTTTCATCCGTGCACCGAAGATTTTAAATGTTGGAAAAAATGTTGAGATTTTGGCTAGATACAAAGAAGAAATCGTTGCTGCAAGAGAAAAAAACATGCTTGTCACAAATTTTCATCCGGAATTAACTGATGATAAAGAAGTTCACAAATATTTTGTGAAGATGTGCGAGGAATAATCAGCTAAAATCTCACTCAAACATCTTGCCAAATTCTTGAAACAATTGACCTACTATAGCTCTAGGTGTTGTTATCTCCGTAACTCCATCATGCCTTGTTCGTATCATTCTTTCATCTAGGCCTATGCGTTCGACGGCTAATCTTGCCCTTTCTCTTGCTCTGTCCTTAATCGAAATGACGTGTGCTCCTTCACCGGAAGGACTTCCTTTCGATGCGTCCACCTGTCCTTGAGCTACACCCTCAGATTCTTGCGCATTTTCCTTGCCATAACCTCCTTTTACAACCGTGAATTTACCCATATTTTTTAATTTTGAGCTTGGATTCTACAATGCTTACGCCGTTTAGTCAAGATCAAGCACTGCTATTCACAGTTTTGCTGTTGTGCTTAGTGTGGAAAGTTTTTAGAATTTTAAAGCAAAATTTCCATTTTTATGACAAACTTTTTACCAAAATCAATCAGGACTCTTATAGAAGAATTTTCAAGACTTCCCGGTGTCGGACCAAAATCGGCACAAAGGCTTGCGATGCACCTTTTGCGTTCACCGAGAGATAAAATAGAATCCCTTGGACAAGCCGTAACTGGGCTTAAGGATGATATTGTTTTTTGTGAAACTTGTTGGAATATTGCGGAAAAAAATCCATGTTATGTTTGCGATAATCCAAGTCGCGATAAGTCTTTGATTTGCGTAGTTGAAGAAATTTTGGACGCAGTTGCCATAGAAAAAATGGGAGAATTTAGCGGCGTTTACCATGTTCTTCACGGCAGGCTTTCACCTGTTGATGGAATTGGACCAGATCAATTGAAAATTGTGGAACTCGTAAAAAGAATTGAAAATGGAAGTAAAGATGATGGAGAATTTTCAGAGGGGAAAAGCTATAAAATTAATGAAGTGATTTTGGCTACAAATCCAAGTCTTGAGGGCGAAGCAACCGCTCTTTATATACAAAAAGCTTTGATAGGATTTGATGTAAAAGTCACAAGGATTGCGCGAGGACTTCCTGTCGGTGGCGATGTTGAGTATGCCGATGAAATTACGCTTATGCGAGCCATGAAAGGCAGGGGGGATTTCTAATATTGCTTTTTTGCTTTTTGTTTGTATAATGGCTTTCTTGTATACATAAATAGAATTATGCACGATGGAGAAGTAAACAAAGGCATGATAGATCGAGCTTTTGGATATGACTGTGATGGATGTGAACGACTATCATTTGATGAGAAAAAGGCGGTGGATAACGTTGCAAGACGTGTAGTAGATGCAGTGAAAGAGATTTTAGATAAACCTATTCTTGGCCATTTCGTTAAGCCTTTAGCAAGGCCTATCCTTCATGGATTTGTAAGAGAATTGGTAGGTCGAAATCTTAACGGCAAGCATATAGGACATGTAGCACGCGAGGTTTATGTTCGACTTGAGGAGCTGCTAGATGCAAAGAAATAATGAAGGGCCTGAGCCTGAAAGGTGTGCGCCTTCCGGAAGTGGTTTTTCGAGTAATGTTTCGAAATCGTTGTGAAGATTTTTGATGATGAGATTTTTGTCTCCGGACTCTATTCCTTTTAATACAAGTTCTGTTTTTGCCTTGTTCTTGCCGCATTTCGAGATGTCTAGATTTTCGTATGCAGAGCGTGTTTTTTCTTTTAATTCTGATGATTTTGGAAAGATTTTTATCTTTAATAATTCTGGATTTATATTTGGAAGTTTTGTGATTTTTTCGCCGAAATGTGTGCCAAGCGCAGTTTCACCAACTATAAAAAATGGTACGTCCATGCCGATCTGTTCCGCTAAATATAGCAAACGTTTTTCGGAAAGATTTAATTTAAATAATTCACTTAGCCCTTTCAAAACTGCCGCAGCGTCTGAAGATGCGCCGCCAAGTCCTGATGAAATTGGAATATTTTTGTGAATTTTTATCGAGACAAAGTCTTTGATATTGAATGTTTTTTTGAATAAATCGAGTGCTTTTTTCGCGAGATTTTCCGAGGGTTTTATGTTTTGGACAGGCGTTTTTTTTAGGTCGTGCGCTATTGACACTTCGTCTGATAATTTTGTTTTATTGATTTCTAAAATGTCTTTGAAGTTTTTGATTTCATGAAAAATCGTGCGGATTTCGTGGTATCCGTTCGGCGTTTTTTCGAGTATGTCTAGACAAAGATTTACCTTCGCGTAAGCCGTGATTTGCATGTTTTAGTGTTGTTTTCCGTGGATTGTTGACAAATGTATTTGTATTTTGGAGTTTTGTGCGTGGATAGTCAACAAAATGGCGCTATAATTATCGGCGGCCCACAGAAGTTCTATTCAAGCATTCTATGGTGTTTAGTACTGTGCCGGTCATTGATTCCACGGTTTCCGCATACTTTGCGCCGTTGCCGGTTTTCATCACTGCTCCTGCGATACATTCGAATTTTTGTTCAGGTTTAACACATCTTCCCAGTTCATCTTTCACAGGCGAGATTATACCAAGCATCTGCTCACGCAGTGAGACCGGCTTCGCCCCTTCAGCTGAGGAACAAAGATCCACTTTTTCTTTGCCATTTTTTTCTTTATGAATTTCAGATGCTTTGCTGTTAACAAGATCATAAGCTATAAAAAGTTCTTCGAGTGAATTAATTATTCGCCTTTTCAATGCCGCTCTTTGGCCCTCAATCCTTGCAGATTCTCTGACTTCAGGCGATCCACATCCCACGCCCACGAGCGCTGACAGAACCAATGCACTTCTTACAATATTATTTCTCAATACATTTAATCCCATTTGATGAAATTTTTACCACTAAAAAGAGGCATTTTATGTTGTTTTATCAAGACGGTCAATAGCGGTGTGAATTTTATTTTTTTGATGTTTTGGTGTAACTTGTTCTTTAGTAGTAAATAACCTCATTTCCTATGAAAAGATTTTTGCCTTCCTTCGTTTTAATATTTGCGCTTTTGTCGCAGAGTGCATTTGCGAGTTTTAGCGATGTTGAGAGTGGTTTTCATCAAGAAGCTTCTATAAATTGGCTTCAACAAAATGGAGTTGTTCAAGGATATTCGGATGGGACTTTTCAACCAGACAAGCCTGTGAATAGAGCTGAATTTTTGAAAATGCTTTATGGAACTATGGGGATGGACATCTTTGATTCCAGCGTAAAATTGCCATTTAGCGATGTGCCTAAATATGAATGGTATACAAAATATGTGAAGCAAGCCTACAAAGATGGCGTGATTAACGGATATCCGGATGGAACTTTTAAACCTGAAAATGAAATAGATGTACTTGAGGCCTTGAAAATAGTTGATGAAGCTTTTCTTGACGTAGATTCTTTGTATGGAAATGGCTCTGATTTTGCTTATTGTCCAAATGGTTTTTTTACTTTAGATGAAAAATCTCTTTTGTCTGAAAATTTGGACGGTTCTAAGCTGACCAAAAATGAATGGTACTGGAAATATGTGCATGTTTCGGGAGAATTATGCCTTTTTGATTTTGCATTAAATGCATGGGGAATGGCTGGATTCTTGTTTAACAGTTATATGGACAGGGGAGATATGGCGGAAATGCTTTATCGAACTAAGGCAGTACATGATGAATATGCGGAAAACGGAAATTATAAGAAATTTGTAAAGGGAATGAAGCCTGTGGATATGCCAATGAATGAATTTGCGGATGAGATTTTAAGCTTTAATGTCAAATATTCAAATTTATTGTCGGAGGCATCAATTGTGATTGTAAGTAGCGATGAAGACAGACCTGACATTGGAAGCGTAGTTTTTAGCGATAAGTCCTCGGCGGCGTGGTGGGCGGCCCAAGGGTCTAATGCTATTGAGGGTGGACCTGATACAATAACAGTTACTGTCTATAAAAATTCCAAAAATTTATCTCCAAAAGATTGGGTTGTGACTAACAAAGATGCGCCATATATATATTCTAACTATGATAGCTCTTTGAATTTGGAAACTTTGTCAGTCGATGGACAAGCGGCCGTGAAATATTCATGGTTTGGGCTTGGAGGCGCTGATGAGGTTGTTTTTGAAGACAAGAGCGGTGATTTTATGTATGTAATAAAAGCGCATTATATGAGTGAAAATTCGAATATACGAAATCTTTTGAATGATTTTGTGAAAGAATTTTCTTTTTTGTAGTCCGTTATTTTACGACTTTCACCAATGAAACTATTGCGAAACATTGAATTGCTTGGCCTTTGCCGAACGGAGTGAGGGCTTCGCCGGAGGTGGCAGTGATACCGATTTTGGCTGAGGGAAGGCTTAGGATGGTGCTTAAAGATGTTTTTATTTCGTGTGAAATTGGATCGATTTTTGGATGTGAGCATTCTAGCATCAGTCCGATATTGTTTAGTTTGTAGCCTTGTTTATGTGCTTTTTTGAGAATTAATTCGATGTATTTTTTGCTGTCTTTGATGCCTTCTTTTACTTTTTCATCTGCATAGAATCCAAGGGATTTTTCGCCGAGTGCTTGAGAAATTGCATTAAATAGTGCATGGAGGATTACATCTCCGTCGGAATTTGCTTTGAGTTTTGGTTCGGAGGGGATTTTTACACCACCGAGGATGAGGCATGGAGAAAAAGTTTTTTGAGTTTTTGATTTTGTTTGCACCACTTCAAATTCGTGACTGTCTTGACCAATTCCTACGACAAAATCGTCAGGTTTTTCTCCTAAGATAGACTTTAATTTCATGTAATCCGCTTGAGTTGTGATTTTAAAATTATTATCGTGAGCATGAACATATGCTGTTTTTTGGCTTATGGCTTCAAACATCATCGCCTCGTCTGTTACGTTTAATTTTTTCTTTTGTGCGTTCGCTATAGCCTTTTTGAAAACTTCATAAGTCGCAGCTTGCGGAGTTTGTGCGGCAAAGAATTTGTTTCTATCGTGAGTTTTTACGATGTGAGTTGCGTTTATTTCTTTTATCGTTGATGTCACTTTATGCCCACAGATAGCCGCTCCGGTAGTCTTCGATTTTTTTATTACTTCTGAAATTTCTTTGAGAGACGGGAGTGGATTTGCGCCGTTGTGGACTAGAATCACGTCTGACGAAGACAAGAAAGATACAGGTTTTTTAATAGCCTTGAATCCTTTTGCCACTGAATCTTGGCGAGTACTTCCACCTAAAACCACTTTTTTAACTTTGAAAAACTTGTATCTATCCAGAATTTTTTCAATTTTTGATTTGTTTTGCCTGCTTGCGACAACTATAATTTCATTTATTTCAGGATGGTCGTTTAAAGATGTAAGTGCGTAGTAAATTATTGGCTTATCGTCAACAGGGGACAGGAGTTTATCTCCATAAAAAAAATCATCTTTTTGATTGGCTTTTGTTCCTCTAAATCTTTTTGAATTTCCTGCGGCCAGTAAAATTGCATAGTTCATACTTGTCGATTCTGACATGAATCTTTGAAAAATGCAAATTTGGGGTTGACTAAGCATATTTCTGCCCTCATAATCGACATCTTAGTAAATTATACAAATAATGTTATGGATGAATCGATGACACGACATGCTGGAAATGAGCCCGCCGAAACTCAACCCCAAACGCCTTTAGAAGAACTCTTGTATCAAAGAGGTATTGACAAGGCCGATGCTGTTGGCGTAGTGGTTGATGATGATACTGCTACTAGAACATTTGGCGGACGTGGCCTAACAAGGTCTTTTGGAATTGATATTCAAACTGCAAAAGATGGAAAACAGGGGCTTGCTCTTATACAAAGCCTTGCGGGTCGCGTCGCTTTTGTTGTTACAGATGTAGATATGCCGGAAATGATAGGTCCGGATATGCTCAAGGCTGCACACGGAAAAGGCTTGTTAGACAACGTGCCTGCCGTGGTTATGACAGGAAAAATTATTGAAAATGATAAAGAAATTCAGGAAGTTACGGCTGGCGGAATCGCCCAAGAAGTTCTGGAAAAACCTTTTGATCCCGATCAGCTACAAGCTGCGATCCAACATGCTTGCCAAAAAGTCTTGGATAGGATGGGAAAATTGTAATTATATTTTATGGCGGATGGTTTTAGAGAATTAGATGAAATAACTGCTGTGGCAGCTCCTGAAGATGTTATAGATATGATGGAAGTACCCGAAGTATTTGATTTGGAGGGAGAACTTATGTCTAACCCTGGAACACCTTTTGACAGGCTGCTTGACGCCAGGGGGCTTTCCAGAGATGACGCCGTTGCTGTTCTTGTTGACGATGATGGTGGAGTTTTAGAAGTTGTTCCTGACCTTATCAAATTTGGATTTAATGTCCGAGTAATAACTGCCGTTAACGGAAAAAGAGGACTGGCTCTTTTAGAGGAGAGACTTGGTAATGTTTGTTTTGTGTTGTCAGATACGGAGATGCCTGTAATGGGTGGACCTGAGATGCTACGCGCTGCAAAAAATCGTGGATTGCTACACAGACTCCCTGTTGTCATTGCGACCGCTAATATGGCTGGAAATGCCGGGGTGATAGCTGATGCTATAAACTCAGGTGCTGCACGTGAATCTATAGCAAAACCTTTCATGCCATACGAATTAATTGATGCTGTAAATGCAGCATGTCTTCAAATTTTGGATGAGATGGAGGAAGAAGCTATGCCAGGAGTTGATGAACATGAACCAAAATATCTCCAAGGCCTAAGAGATACGGCTGAAAATCTCAGTGAATTTGAGTTTGTTTTGTAAAAATTCTTGAATGGTTTTTTCTTCCAATGCGAGGAAAGATTTCATTTTGCGTTTTTTGAAATTGTTCAAAACGATGGAAATGCCTTTTAGTGGAAGTGTATTTGTGTTTTTTATAATTTTTGACTCGTATAAAATTTTTGGGATTTTTTTGATTACGCATTTTGCGGTTTTGTTTATCGATTCTAGCAGTGCGTTTTCAATATGTTCGCGCATGTCAGGTTCTGAAACGTAGGCGTAGGAGTCTGTTTCGTTTTTGTTTTCCCCTTCGAATTCCACGATGGCGTGAATCAGGCAATCAGGGTTTATGAATGCGTGAATTTTTGAAAGAGGAAGTTTGAAGAAATAATATGATTCAACTATTTCGAGTCCTTTGTTTATGAGGGTCGCGGATTCGATTGAAATTTTTGCGCCCATGTTCCATTTTGGATGTTTTAGGGCTTTTTCCGGGGTTAATGCCTCGAGTTCTCCTGCGGTTTTATCCCAAAACGGTCCACCGGAACAAGAAAGAAAAATGTTTTTTATTTTTTTGTTTGGGAATTTTTTTAGAATTTCGTGAATTGAATTGTGTTCGGAATCGAGAGGAATTAGTGTCGCGTTTTTTGCAAGTTTCATCACTTCGTATCCGTTCGCGACAAGTGATTCTTTATTGCCAAGCAGAAGGATTTTTTTGGCCTTTAGGGCTATTGTTGTTGGTAAAATGCCCGAGACTCCGGAGAGGACATTTACGACGATGTCAGCGTCTTTTAGTGAGGTTAGTTTTAGTAGATTTTTTGCTGGATGTTTTGATGCGATGAAAATATTTTCTTGCTGTATGGCGAATTTTTTTGCCTGAGAAAGGATGAGTTTTTCATTTTGGTTGCAGGCGAGTGCGATCACTTTGAAATCTTTTGGATATTTTTCTAAAACTTCCAAAGTTTGTGTGCCGAGTGAGCCTGTTGATCCGAGAATTACGACTTTTTTCATGGCTTGAGTATATCCCTGTCGTTGAAAATGCAACAACACTTTTTTAATGAGAAATTATTGACCCTATGTATACAAAAATGCTAAACTGTATACAGAATATTAATCAAACATTTTATGAGCGTAGTTCTCAGCACCCGCATCGAAGAAAAATTGGCCAAGAGGCTCGAAGCTGCCAGTAAAAGAACCAGTCTAGATAAAACTTCCCTAATAAGAATTGTTCTTCTGAAAGGACTGAAAGAGATAGAAGAGGATGACGCTCTTGAATCTTATGAACAAGGTAAAATCTCTCTCGGGAAACTTGGAGACTTATTAAACCTAAATAAATGGGACACCCTCAGCCTGTTAACTGAGAAAAAAATCTCTCTCAACTATGGCAGGGAGAATTTTGACGATGATATAAAAATTCTTAATACATGAAATTAGTTTCCAATAGTTCACCGTTAATCTTTCTGGCCAAACTGAATTTTCTTGAACTTTTAGAGAAAGATCAAATACTCATACCCTGTGGCGTAGAGAAAGAAATTTTGGCAAAAGAATCTGCCGAAAAGGACAAGCTGATCAGATTTTTCGGAGAAAAAAATATCACCATTTTAAGTCCAAAGAATAAAAATATACAAAGTTCCTCTTTAGGGATAGGCGAGATTGAAGTCGTCAACCTTGCCCTAGAACAACGGGCCACCCATATTCTAATGGATGATAGACGAGCTCGTTCATTTGCAAAAATTCAAAATCTTGAACCACATGGGACTCTATGGATAATATTACGAGCTCACAAAAATCATGATCTAACAAAAAACCAAGCCCGTGACTTAATTTACGATCTTCCTTCCGTTGGCTTTCGTATAGATCAGGAATTTTTATTTCAAGTTCTAAAAAAACTGGATTAATTGGAAAAGCCAATTCGAGATAAATCTCTTCAGTGTTTTCAGTCTTCAGCTTGACAATACGGCTTAGTTCTCGTAATATCCAAGAGCTTTTTTCTAAGTAAAAGCATTTATTTCTTTATCAGAATTATATCGTTAAAGATTTACGCATAAATAGGGGCATCCGTTCACCAACAGTAAGGCTGATTGGTGCGGAAAGTGAACAGCTGGGGATAGTCGCTTTGGATAAGGCGCTTGAGATGGCTCGAGGACTGGAAATGGACCTCGCTGAAGTAGCTCCAAACGCAAATCCACCGGTATGTAAAATTCTTGATTACGGGAAGTATCAATATCATCAAAGAAAAGTTGATACGAAGCACAAAAAAATGCAGAAAAAGGCTGAGATAAAGGGCGTTCGTCTCGGGTTTAAGACCGGAGATCACGACATCGAAGTGAAAGCAAAACAGGCAAAAGGATTCCTTGAAGACGGAAATAGCGTAAAAGTCACATTGATTTTCCGCGGAAGAGAGTCTATGTATAAGGACCTTGGAATAGAAAAAATGAAAAAATTCTATGAGTCCGTGAAGGATGTTGCCACTATAGATATGTCGCCAAAGAGCCAAGGAAATATGTTAATAATGATTCTAACACCTAATAAATCGTAAATATGAAGCAGAAAAGCCACAGCGGACTAAAAAAACGCTTAAAAATAAGAAAAAGTGGAACAGCTACATTTGATAAGTCTGCTAAGAAACATCTTCTTGCGAATAAATCAAAGAGACAGAAAAAGCTTTATCCATCTGGAATCCAGATCAATCACACACAACGTAAGTCTTTTGCGTTCATTTTGCCTGGAAAACTAAAGACACAAGGCAAATAAAGGAATTCACACAATTATAAAAATTATATTTCTTAAGTTTATATCATGACCAGAGTAAAAAGAGGCGTAACAGCCCACCGTAGGCACCAGACAATGGTAAAAAGAGCCAAAGGTTTTCGCGGCCAGAGCAGCAGGATCTTCACCTGGGCCAAAAATGCGATGATGAAAGCCGGTATACATAGCTATACTGACAGAAAACGTAGGAAGAGAGATTTCCGCAGGCTTTGGATTTCAAGAATCAATATCTCATGTAGAGATCTTGGAGTTACATATAGCAGACTTATCGCAGCGATGACTAAAAAGGACATCCTAGTTAACCGCAAGATGCTTGCAGATTTGGCTATCAAAGAGCCTGAAGTATTCAAGAAAATCGTGGAAGAAGCTATGAAAGAATAAACGGTGAAATTAAAAGCCCCTCCGAAAGGAAGGGCTTTTTTGTTGTGTGAATTTCTGTGACGGTATGTGGCCGTCGATAGTGTGTGAAGTTTATTTTACCACTTCTATTTTCACTTTCTCAAGAACAACGTCTTCTAGAGGTTTGTCCATTGAGTCTTTCTTTACAGCTGCGATTTTATCGACTACTTCCATTCCTTCGTAGGCATATCCAAATAGTGAATATCCACCATCAAGATATTTTGCTCCTTGAGGGTTTTGTACTATGAAAAATTGGCTTCCTGAAGTGTTTGGGCCTGCATTTGCCATAGAAACTGCTCCACGAAAATGGCTTAACTCAGGATTTATTTCATCTTTTAGAGAGGTGCCTTCTCCTTTGTAAGTGTATCCACCTGTTCCATTTCTATTTTCAAAATCTCCACCTTGAATCATGAAATTGTTGATCACTCTGTGGAAAATTGTGCCATCGTATTTTTTGTCTTTTGCTAATTCTGCGAAATTTTTTGCAGTCTCAGGAACATCTTTTGTATAAAGAAGAATTTTTATTTCTCCCATATTTGTTGTTAATGTCGCTATAGTATCTCCTTTTTCAGGTTTTGTTTGCATTGTTTCCGGTGGGTTAAGTTGTGATATTACGATTGGTGTGTTTTCTACTTTTGTTTGTTCTGTGTCTGTTTTTGGCGTGCAGGCTGTTAGTGATGCTAGTATCAGCCCTGAAGCCAAAAGCGCTTTGGAAATTTTCATATTTTGATTGGTTAAAGGTATGAACATTTTGCATTTAATTGACTATTTTTGCAATAGTTCTATAATCGGCCTCCTTTAATGGAGATTATAACAATTACATTATGAATTCAGAATTAGCTACATCAACCCCTGCAGAACGAGGATTAGATCCAAATACTTTAAAAGATGTACTTTCGCTATTGTCTCAAATTGGGCCAAGAGAGGCTTTGTCTTTTAAGGCGAGTGATTCGGACAAAGACTATGTTTTACAACTTATGCCTGTCGGGGCGGAGAGATGCGTTGTTACTGTTTTTGAAGAAGGTGCAACAAGTTTATCTTTCCAGTTTGCAATAAATGTTAATGATGGACAATATCTTTATGGCGACGATATTGGTAAAAATACGCCTTTATTGCAAAATCTTTTGGCCAACGTTAAGTCTCAATCTGCTCCTACAAAAGAGCTTCCAACTATTTCAAGTCCACTAGTGGAAAGGATTGCTAAATCCTTAGCATGGGTTCCAGGCTTTATAGAAGACTTGGCGACTTTTCCATCTTCCGGACATACTCCTTTAAAAGAGAATCGTCCGCCTGCTGACGAAAATCCATACGCATAATCGTATCTATTTTTAAGTCAAAACTACTCGCAATTTTCGGGCCGATATGGTAGTATCTCTGCGCAATTGTATTGCGTTTCTTTTATGAAAAATTTTCTTAAAAAATTAGTTCTTTTTATCCTGAAAAGGCTGGCTATAGACAGGATGAAAAAATTTACCGGAAAGGTGATTGCTGTGACTGGAACTGCGGGAAAAACAAGCACAAAAGATGCTATTTTTGCGGTTTTAAATACTCAGTTTAAGGTTAAAAGAAACGAAAAAAGCATGAATTCCGATTTTGGTCTTTTACTTACGATTTTGGATATTCCAAGCGGTTTTTCTTCCGCATTAACTTGGTTTTGGCTTCTTATAAAAGCTGCATTTAATTCTCTCTTCAAAGATCATAGCGAAATCTTACTTTTGGAATATGGCGTAGACAAGCCAGGAGATATGGATTTTCTGACTTCCGTTGCAAGACCAGATGTCGCTATTATGACAAATATTTACCCTGGGCATTTGGATAGCGGGCAATTTGAAAATGTTGAAGGTATTTTTAGTGAAAAATCAAAATTGGCTTATGCACTTAAGCCAAACGGTAAATTAATTTTAAACACAGACAATAGCTTTTTGTATGATTTTGAAAAAAACTGGAAAAAGAAGGGTGTGATTACTTTTGGGAAAAATGAAGAAGCGGATTACTTGATTTCTTCTGCAAAAACATCACTTGATGGAGTTAATTTTATGATAACTCATCATGATATAAAAATGCATGTTTCTGCTCCAATAGTAGGCGGTTATCAATGTTATGTTCTTACCCCTGCGATAATCTGTGCGGACCTTTTTGCTATTCCGTTACAAAATGCCCTGAATACTCTAACTAAATTCAGGCTTCCTCCCGGAAGAATGAATGTTATCGAAGGAGTAAATGGCTCAACAATTTTAGATGGTTCTTACAATGCTTCTCCTGAAGTAGTGAAGGAATCACTTAAGGCATTGCATGATGTTGCCAAAGAGGCAGATAGTGTCCTTAAAAAAGGGGATAAGCCTCACAGAAGGATTGCCGTTTTGGGAAATATGAATGAACTTGGAGATGATGCTAAAACTTTACATGAATTGGTTGGAGCTGAAGTAAAAGATAGTGCGGACGTTTTGATTACAGTTGGAGGAAATGCCAAGCTGATCGGAGAAATAGCTCTTGGAAAAGGAATGGATGAAAAATCTGTATTTTATTTTAATACATCTGTTGAGGCGGCGGAATTTTTCAAGAAAAAGATTGAAGAGGGAGATATAATTTTAGTGAAAGGTTCTCAGAACAACGTACGGCTTGAGAAATTTGTAAAAGAGATTATGGCTCGGCCTGAAGATGCAAAAAAGCTTTTGGTAAGACAAGAAAAAGTCTGGGAGAAACTATAAAAAAGCTCATGAAATACAATTGGTCTATAATCGGACATGAAAAACAGCTCAACCTGATAGAGTCTGATATTTTGAGTGGAAATATCTCTCATGCATATCTTTTGGCTGGTCCAAACAGTGTAGGAAAGAATACCGTGGCAAAAAAAATGTCCGGTATTTTACAATGTTCAAATGATTTTTGTCATGACTGTCCAACGTGTACTCAAGTCGAAAAAGGTTGTCATTTGGATACAATTGAGATTATTGACGACAAAGAATCCATAAAAATAGATGATGTTCGTAAAATCATCGAAAGATGCAATATGACAAGACAATCAAATTACAAAATTTTCCTTATACAAACTATAGAAAGGATGACTACCGAGGCTGCAAATAGCTTTTTAAAAATGCTTGAAGAGCCACCTGAGCGTACCATTTTTATTTTGACGACAAATAATGTTAGAGCCGTTTTACCAACAATTCTTTCACGAGTTCGGGTTGTAAACTTTGCTGTTGTTTCTGCGACATATCTCGAAAAAAAACTTAGAGAAATGTACCCAACACAAGACGAAGATGTAATAAAAAAAGTTAGTCTTTTTTCTCTTGGAAAAACAGGAAAGGCCGTGAACCTCATGGAAAATCCTGAGGAACTTGCGAATTATATTAAAGTTTATAGTGACGTAATGTTCTTTTTGGAACACAGAAATATCACAGACAGATTTTCTTATGTAAATGATATTGCTGAAGACGAAGGCAAGCTCGAAACTTTTGTAAGTATTTTGTCTAATGTTTTAAGAAGTAAAATTTTGAATGGAGAAAATGCAGAAGATCACATTCGGACTATTATTAAAATTGACGAAGCTATGACTTTGATTAAAAAAAATGTAAACTTAAAATTGGTTTTGGAAAATTTAATGCTTTCTTTAAAATAGAACTATGTGGACTTATCTTTTATTATTTTTGAGTATTTCGCTTTTTGTAGGGGTTTTTGCTCATAGAGCTTACTACTTGAATGTCAAAAAAAATACACCTGCGCCTGAAAAGAAATCGCTTATAGATGAGGAACCTCTTGAGATTGATGATACAAAAAAACTTTCGAAACAGGAAAAAATCGATATATCCGCTCTCTGTGAAAAAGCTGATATAAAACTTAAAGTCGGGGACGAAGAAGAAGCCATAAAATTGCTTGTGCAGGCAATGTCTATTGATCCGGCAAATATTGAAGCTCAACAAAAATTGGCCATGCTTTATATGCAAAAACAAATGTATTCATCTGCGGCTGCTCTTTTCAAACAGCTTGGTGACCTTACTGGTGACGCCGTTCATTATAGCAATCTGGGCTTAGCACTTTATCAACAACAAGAATTTGAAGCGGCAAAAGAGGCTTATCAAAGAGCTGTCATCTTAGATCCGTCCAGACCTCAAAGATTCATAAGTCTTGCACAGGTTTATAGAAGCTTAGATCAAGTCTCAAATGCAATTGTTGCGGCAAACAAGGCTCACAATATGGATCCTGAAAATATTGATTTTTTGTTTTTGATCGCGGATTTACAAATGGACTCCAAAAATTATGAAGAGTCTCTCAACGCTTTGAAAAAAATAATAGAATTTTCACCGGAAAATACTGAAGCAAAAAATTATTTAAAAAAAGTGAAAAAAGCCATAAATGATGAAAATAAGGTTTAATTCCTTTTAGATTATTATGCTTTCGGCTGATATTTCTCTTCCTGCAATATATAAGATTTCTCTTTGTACGCCTGGGTTTGACACTTCCGGAAGAGTTGTCGAACCGTTTCTTCTTATTCTCAATAAATCTAAAACTTTCACCTGTCTTCCCTTTCTGTTTGCAACTTCAGCCAAATATCCTGTGTCTATTTCTGCTGTTGCCATTTTAGCTCCTCTTATGTCTGCTCCATGCAACGTTGAATCTGAAAAATTAGCATCTGAACAATTTGTGTTTTGTAAATTTGCACCTGTTAAGTTTGCAGATGAAACTTGCGCTCCTGAAAGATTTGCTCCACTTAAGTTTGAATTCCTCAGGCTTGCGTGAATAAATCTTGCTTTGCACAAATTTACCCCACTTAAGTTTACTCCATCCAACTGTCCTTCTTCGAAATTTCCCTCTGAAAGGTCTGGCTTCCAACCCAAATTAGTACTTCTTAATTCATTAAACGACTCCACTGCGTTTCCTTGCAATAGTGTTAGCCCTAATGAGTTTAAGTTTCCATCTTCTAAGACTGTAGATACTCGTTCTCTTCCGATTTTAGCTATAGCTTGTTCATCAGTTGCCGGATCGACAAGATCCGTGCCCAGTGTGGGTACTCTTATTCGTGGTGCTTGCACTAATTGTTCAGCAACTACAGCTGCCTCCATTTTAAATTGTTTACCTGCTTGGAGCTAATATTAAACACTTTTTCAACTTTCGTCAACAAATGTCTTCTAATCCACGATTGATGGATCTTTTGAGTTTTCTGCGTCGCCTACGAGTATTTTATTTGGCACGGCCCTATAATGAGTACTTATTTGTTCCTCTTTTTTCTCGCCATCCTTGAGTGTTATTATTCTTTTCCATAAAACATTGAAACCTGTGTGTGCCTTTTCCACCTGTTTTGTTTGGCCTTTTTGCAAATCCTGCGTTTTTTCGTAAACAGTTTCTCCTGGGTACTTATATCCTGAAATTTCCGGTCCTTTCATTTCAACAGATCTTCCGTCCGATGTTCCATAAAAAATAAAATAAAGTTCATTGTCTTTATCTACAAATGTTTGAACCAAAATCGCATTTCCAGTGTCATTTAAAAACTTTAGATCTGCTCCACCAAGATAGATTGTAGCGTCTAGTCCATGCCCTAAAACCTGAGAATAATAAGAAACCGCGTAAGAATGCTCGTTTCTTTCAACAACCTGCACTCCTGCGAATAAAATAGCTCGATACATTGTTGTTGAAACTTGGCATATTCCTCCACCGAATTCCGGAATTGTTCCTTCCGGTTTTATAACCAATTCTTTTCTGTACCCTGTTGATCCATCGACTCTTCCAAGATTTTTATTGAAAGAAAATGTTTCCTCCGGTTTTATCAATTTTCCGTTAAATTTCTCTGCTCCTGTTTTTATATTATGTTTTCTGTTTACAGGTGATCCGTAATACGAAGTATGTCCAACACTAAGCCTTTCTTTTATTCCAAGTTTTTGTAAATCTTCTGAAACTGTTATTTTTGGTGCTATTTTTTCCACAGGAATAGATATTTCTGATTTTTCTTCGTTTATTGCTTTTTCGAAATCAGCCAAAAGAAGATCTCTTTGTATTTTTACTCCATCTTTTCCGACACCTTCCATCAAAACTTCTCCTTTTTCATTTGTATGAATATTTACTTCGTCAGGTTTTACGTCCAACCATTTTGAAACCTCTGCGTCCAGGAATTCATTTAATTTTTCTTTTTTTACCGTTACCATTATTTTTCCTTCTTCCCATTTAAATCCAACCCAATCTATTCTTTTCAAAGGTTTCACATACCAATTATCCCTGTATATAGGATCTTCAAGCGTTATTGTGTTTGAAAGTTTTTTTATCATTTCCGGTCTTTCCTTTTCTACATCTTCTTTGTTTTTCTCAGGAGGTGCCGGTGAAATTTCTATACGTAAATCTATAGGTTTTAGGATTTTTGTTGACCGAGTAATCTCCTTAATAAGCTTTTCTTCTTTTACAACATATCCAGCTTCCCCATCTTTTACTATTAAATTCTTTTTATCATCAACCTCGAATATCGCAGATTTAGGATAAAACTTTTTTATTTTTAATTTTTCATCTAATTCTTCTAGAAGTTTTACTGAATCTACTTTTACTATCAAATCTTTAACCTCTCCTTTTGTGGAAAAATTTGGAAATATACTATTTTTTGATTCTATTAATTTTATTTCCTCAATCGTTTCTTTTGTTAAAAATTCAACACCCAAGTCTTTCATTGTGCTTATACTTGTTTCTTCTTTAAGAGAAACCTCTATCTCTTTTTTTAAAAAACCTTCTTCTTCTTCTAAAAGTTCTTTTATCGCTTCTTCTTTTGTTAAAAATCCTATGTTAACTCCTGAAACAATTGTTCCTCTTGGGATTTTACCATCCAAATAAATTCTTGAGCCCAAAACGGCTCCTGCAAAAAATATTCCGGAAACTATTCCTATAAAGACAGGTAATATAATTTTTTTTAATATTTTCATTTATTGCTCTTTTTTTCTAAAAAGATGCGTAAGTTTGTGTAAAAATGAGAAAGATTTTTCTTTTGCTTTTGATGCTAACCCTCCAAGCTCTTTTCTTGTTTCTGATCCTTTTTTAGGAGCTATAGATGCGCCTAAGACGGACCCTATTGCACCTCCAATTATTGCGCCCATAACAACCTTATCAAGAATCTTCGAACCTTCTTCTTTTTTTTCTTCTGTCATTATTTGTTTGTTATTTTGTTGGAGATGCTATGCTTATTTTCTCCAATTTTCTAATTATATTTACCCTTATTTTTCCAGGATAAACAACGTTTTCTTCTATTTGTCTTGCAAGATTTTTTGCCACCTCTATCATTGCTTCATCTTTTGTTTTCTCTGGATCAACAAACGCCCTTATGTCTCTTCCTGCTGACATAATAAATGATTTTTGTATTTGACTAAACCCTTTAATTGTTTCGTCTATTTGCTGTATTCTATCTGTGTATGTGTATCTTGATTCTTGTCTTGCACCCGGTCTTCCTGCAGAAATAGCGTCGGCCGCTTTTATTATCAATGCTTCTGGTGTTCTTTGTTTTTCCGCGTCATGATGTGTCCAGGCAGCATGAACCTCCGCCTCAGAGTGTCCATATTTTTCCATAAGATCTTTTGTGATTCTGTCGTGTGCGTCTTTTTCACCAGGTTCTTGATCAATTGCTTTACCAACGTCATGTAAAAATCCAGCGACCTTACATGTGTTAATTTCTAAACCTATTTCCCCACCAAGCATCATTGCGGCCCAACCAACCTCCATTGAGTGTTTCATGATATTTTGTCCATAACTTGTTCTATACTCAAGCCTTCCTATTATTCTTATAAACTCTTTATCTACAGTTTCCGGATTAAATTTCATTTGATCCAACGCTGCTCTTCCGATTCCATACAACTCTTTATCGACATCAACACCTGCATCTTTTATTGTTTTCAAAACAACTTCTTTTGTTATTTCTCCGGGAACCCTTATAAGTTTTTCTATCGCAACTTGTGCGATTCTTCTAGTAACAAGATTAAAACAAGAGACGCTTATTACATTTGGTAAATCATTAAAAATCACAGCCACATCAAGCTGTTCCTCAAATGCTTGTATGTTTTTCCCGTTTTTCCCAACAATTTTTCCTTTTATAAAATCTTTTGGAACAAATATGTTTACAGATTTCGACTCTACTGATGTTGGAGATGAGATTCTTTGTATTACGTTTATTAAAATGTTTTGCGCTGTTTTTTGCGCGCTTTCTTTCAAAAACTCCTCTTCTTTTGCGAGCTTCTCAACCATCTCGTTTTCCAAGTTTACAGTATAGCTGTTTAAAATTTCCTCTTTTTGTTGTTCAACTGTTTTACCAGCTTTTTTAGATAAATCTTCCACCTGCTTCTTTTCTATTCTTTTCACAGCCTCTTCTCTACTCTGTGTTTCCTCTTGCCCGGCTGCAACCTTAAGTTTTAACTCTTTTAACCTTTCTTCTTTTTTTAAAAGTGATTTTTCTTTCGAATTCATCAATTCTTCTATTTTCACTATTCTTTGTTGTCTTCTTTCTGTGTCTTCTTCTGACGTTTTTTTAAAATCAATAACCTTTGTAGATATTTCTTCTTTTATTTTAACAGCCTCTTCTTTTGTTTTTGCTAAAAGTTCATCTGATTCTTTTTTCTTTTTCTCTACATCTATAATGTCCGTACCTTTGTAAAAAAAATATACAACCACTCCACTTAAAACTGCTGTTATTAAAATTGTTAATATGTTTTGTGTCATTTTTTCTGTTTTTTATTAAAACTCTTTAAATATTGCCGGCTTATTATACTTTATTAAAAAGGTCATGGCAAAGTCTTGAATATTTTTTGAACAACTTTTGCACTTATTTTTTCTGTTTTTATGTTTTATTTTGAACAACTTTTTAGTTTTTTGTTTAAAATAAGACGTTTATCTTCTTTGTCTTATTTACAACAGTTTTTAAGTTTTGGGTAGTCACTACTATTACTATTTAATATATATATTGTTTATTATAAAGATTCTTATATAATGCAGACGAAGTTTTTAAAACTTTTGTATCAGGTAAATGTTTAAATATATGAAACTCTTTTGTTCACAGAGAGATTTAGATGGAGCTCTTAATATTGTTAATAAAGCAATAAGTCCAAACAACACATTGCCTGTTTTAAATAATATTTTATTAAAAGCTGAAGGTAAGAAACTTTATTTTTCCGCTACAAATCTTGAAATAGCTATCAGTTGTTCAATTACCGCAGACGTAAGAAGCGAAGGTTCTATAACTGTTCCAGCTAAACTAATAACGAGTTATGTGTCATTTTTATCTGATGAAAAAGTTGAGCTTAGTGTTGTTGATGGTCTTAATCTAGCCGTAAACTCAACATCTTCTTTTACTAAAATAAAATGTATTTCATCTGATGAATTTCCTTTAATTCCAAAAATAGAGAAAGAACAAGAATTTTCACTTAAAAACTCTAAACTTCACGAAGCTATAACAGAAACTGTTTTTGCAGCATCTTTAAACACATCAAGACCAGTTTTATCTGGTGTTTATTTATACTCAAAAGGAGCTGAAGTCAAATTTGTAGCTACAGATAGTTATAGGTTAGCTGAAAAAACGATAGAGGTTGATAAGAAATCCAGCGAAAACATTTCATGTATTGTTCCAGCAAGAACAATGATGGAGTTGTCAAAAATTATAAGTAAATCTGGAGACGAAGAGGTTAAAATTAATGTTTCTAAAAATCAAATTTTATTTTCAATTGGTGATACTGAGTTAATTTCAAGGCTTATAGAAGGGAAATTTCCTGATTATGAAAAAATCATTCCAAAAGAGAATAAGACAAAACTTGAAATATCAGTCGAAGATCTTTCTCTTGTGCTTAAAAGGGTTAGTTTATTTGCCAGAGAAAATAATAACAGTATTAAGCTTTCCGCAACAAATGATGGTAAACTTACTATTTCTTCAGAGGAGACTAAAGTTGGTGAAGAAAAAGCAGAAGTTGTTGTTAAAATCGAAGGTGAAAACAACAAGATTTCACTTAACGCTCAATATTTACTTGATGTTTTGACATACATAGGGGAAGATAAGATTATATTCTCTGTGAACGATAAGGTTTCTCCTGCTGTTATAAAACCAGCTAAAGGAAGCGATTATGTTTACATTATAATGCCACTTAAGGTTTAGATCTTTACATGAAAAATATCATCTCCTTTTTTTCCGAAGAGGAGCTTAAAGAATCGACGGATCTTTTTTCGAGATCCAGTAATGTTAGTTTTTCCGGAGCTGGAAACAGTTCTTCTAAAGCCATGCTTCTTGGTCGAATTTATGGAGACGGTAAAATTGGTATAGAAAACAGTCTTTGGATTGTGAACGATCCTGGTGATCAATATGTTGTAAAAATGGCTGTCGAAATGTGGAGCGATAGGGATGTTTTTGTATATAAAAAACGTGGAGATGAGGAGAGAATGTCTTTTTCTACGGCCAGCGCTTTTGAAAGAGATAAAAAAATTTCCGTTACAGAGTTTGTTTCAAGAGTTTTTACCCATAAAAATGCAGTTTTTGTTGTAGATTTTCTTTCTATTTTGCAAAATTTTCCAGATATAAAAAGGTTAGATTACTTTAAAATCTCTGTAAAAAAAGGTGAAAAAGTTAACCTTGTTTCTTTGATAGAAAATCTTGTTAGTATTGGTTACGAAGTTACTGACGATCAAGTTCTTAAAAAAGGTGAGTACTATCGCGTTGGAGACAGTTTACTTGTTTGGCCAATCAATAGTGAAAACGTTTTAAGAGTTGAGTTTGATTTTGACGTTGTTGGTGACGTAGCTCTTGTTGAAAACATAGATTACTCAATGCCGTTTAAAAGGCTAACCTGTGCGGATATTTTTCCGATAGAGTGTGATAGTGAGACTTCTGATATTACAAATCTTTTTGGTAAAAAAGATTTAATAGTTGATGATGAAATTGACGTTGTTGATGATTATTACGAGGTGTGGAATGAATTCTTGGATAAGGCTACAGAGTCGTGTAAAACCGTTTCGTTTTCGTCTTTTAATGAAGATGAAACAAACCATGCTCATTTACACTTTTTATCTGTTTTAAAATACAGAAGTGCGTACGATTTGGCTAACGATATTCGTGACAAGATAGCCAATAATTGGAAGATTTTGTTTTTCACGAAAAATATAAATGATGTTAGAGGTTTGTTTACTGATCAAGGCGTGCCTTTTGTTGTTGGAATAAATAATGATAATAAAAAAGGAAGATCTGTTTTCCTTATAAATGTTGAAAAAGATGACGTTTTCCCTGTGTCTTTTCAGGCGCCAAAACCAAGGATAATTTTAATAAACGATGGAGATGTGTCTTTTGTAAAAGACGAGAGGAAAGCCAGAAACACTTCTAGAAATATTTTCGATGATTTCTTGACAAGCCTTAAGGCTGGAGATTTTGTTGTTCATTCTGACCATGGGATTGCGAAATTTATGGGACTTGATCAGAAGACTGTGGATGGAATTACGAAGGAGTACATGAAGCTTGGGTATGCGGAAAACGACAAATTGTTTGTTCCTATTGATCAGGCGGATAAGGTTAGTAAATATATTGGATCTGAGGAGTCTATGCCAAAACTTACCCGTCTTGGGAGTGCGGAATGGAACACTATTACGAGTAAAGTAAGAAAAGAAACTCAAAAAATCGCCAAAGAATTACTTAAACTTTACGCAGAGAGAAGGGCTGCGCGAGGTTTCGCATTTAGTAAGGATATTGATTTACAAGAAAAATTTGAAGAAACTTTTCCATACGAAGAGACTCCTGGCCAGATAAAAGCCATAAATGACACTAAGGCTGATATGGAAAGAGATACTCCGATGGATAGGCTTGTGTGTGGAGATGTTGGGTTTGGAAAGACCGAAGTTGCTATGAGGGCTGCCTTTAAAGCGATTCAAAACAAGAAGCAAGTTGCGTTTATTTCGCCTATCACGATTTTGGCGGATCAGCATTATAAATCTTGTGTAAAAAGGATGGAGCCGTTTCATATTCGAGTTGAGATGTTGAGTCGTTTTCGTGGAGCTAAAGAGCAAAAAGAGACTCTTGAGAGGCTTGCAAAAGGAGAGGTTGATTTGGTTGTTGGAACTCATAGGCTTTTACAAACTGACGTGAAATTTAAAGATCTTGGCCTTGTGATTGTTGATGAGGAACAAAGATTTGGAGTGAAACAAAAAGAAAAATTTAAAGAACTTCGAAGGGAGGTAGACATACTTACACTGACAGCTACACCTATCCCTAGAACGCTAAACATTTGTTTAAACAAGTTGCGTGACATCACAACGATAACAACTCCACCTTTTGGTCGACTACCCATAATAACCGAAGTTAGGAAGTATTCTCCGAGTCTTGTTCGAGAGGCTATTTTGGCTGAAGTAAAAAGAGGAGGGCAGGTTTATTTCTTGCACAACAGGGTTCAAACTATAGACAGTGTAGCTGATAAATTGCGCATGCTTGTGCCGGAAGCGAGGTTTGGAGTTGCTCATGGAAAACTTGGAAGTGGTGATCTTGAAGATAGAATTATGTCGTTTAAAGAAGGGAAATTTGACGTTCTTGTGAGCTCAACAATTATTGAAAATGGAATCGATTTATCGAATGCGAATACTTTGATTGTGAACAATGCTGAGAGATTTGGTTTGTCACAATTGTATCAATTGCGTGGACGTGTTGGACGTGGAAAAGCGCAAGCTTATGCGTATTTCTTGTATCAAGGACAGAGGCTTAAGTTGGATGCAAAAAAGAGACTTCGTGCGATTGTCGAGGCTAGTGAACTTGGAAGTGGATTCCAAATTGCCATGAAAGATCTTGAAATTCGTGGAGCTGGAGACATTCTTGGAGCTAATCAACATGGAGTTATCAATGTGGTTGGAGTTTCTCATTTTATGAGGATGCTTAATCGTGCCGTTGAGGATTTAAAGGCTGGTAGAATTGCTGAAGGCGAAGAGGAAATCACGGATGTTACCGTTGAATTACCGGTTCCTGCATATATTCCAGATGAATATATTCCTGATGCAAAAGACAAGATTTCGGCTTATCAAAAACTTTCTTCTGCTGACAGTGTTGAGTATTTGAAAGAGGTTCAAGAAGATATGATTGAGGATTACGGAAAGATGACAGATGAGGTTAAAAATTTGTTTAATATTATCGAACTTAAGATCTTTGCGAAGGCGGCTGGATTGCTGAATATTAAGGCTGAAAGTGTGCCTATGAGTAAAGAAAAGGAGATCGTTTTGATTATGTCGAAAAAAGTGAAACCTGCGAACATAATCAGCTTGCTTGAGTTTAATTCTAAGTGGATGATTTCAGGGACAAGGCTAAAAATAAATATAAAAGATTTGGGACTAGATTGGTTTGGTATGTTGAAAGAATGTGCAAAAACCCTTGGAAAAAGTGCAAAACATGGGCATAAGATAGGTGATGGAAGGGCTAGTGATGTGGAAATTGGGTGAAAGTTTGTGTGATTGACTTTTGAGGCTAAAAATGGTTATATTTATGAGCTTTGCGTGGCAAAGCAGATCTTTAAAAACGTGGGGATGTATTGGCATTCGACAGGGTGACTAAAGGTTTCGTCTGCTTTAATCAGGGAGGGGTGTGGTACTTCCTTAAGCACTTCCACACAATATAACTGCTAACACAGTACAAAGACTTGCTGAGAGACTTGCTGAAAGAGAATTTTCTCCTTCACTAGCTTTCGCAGCGTAATCGTTTGATTTGATTCGAACGTCGTCTATCACTTCTGACTTCCTCTAAGTCGTGAAGGCGTAATAAAGAGGGATAAGGCATACATGTGCGTTTCGCATTAATGCACGAAAACCTTGAAACTAAGCGCTAAAGTATTTTGCCTGTTTCTTTTTTTAGCGACAAAAATTCAAAACAGAATATGATTATAAACGCAGGGTCTCCTCACTTCTGGACCCGGGTTCGACTCCCGGCATCTCCACCAAAATGCTTGCATTTATTCGACGATGTTTTACAATATCGTCTATTTTTTATGTATTTATATGTCGAAGGATGGAATGGCGGAGGTCTTAAGGGAGATTCAAGAGAGGGTGCCTTTCAATAATTTTACAGGAGAGTTTAGGGCAAGCGGAATTTCTTTTCCGGAGTCTCTAGGAGGAGATTGTGTTGTTCAATCGGATAGACTAATAAAGGCTTTGAGAGGGGGAGGTATTCATGGTCGGGTTGCCAGATCTGACAAGGGGAGACACGTGGCGGTGCTTGGAGTTACCGGAGAGGAGAGGTATTTTATGGATCCGATGCTTTGTCAGGATGCACCTATTTTAGTTAGTGGCCCAGAAGGGCAAGTTGTTGAAGTTGGGGCGAGGCCGATCGTTGAGGGAAATCCTACGAAAGTTTTGGCGGAGGTTTCTGGGCAAATTTTTACGGCATGGACACGTGTTTACAGGCTAAGTGTGGAGCAGTATTTCGATGGGCCTAAGAGTACATATGCAAGTTTTTGTGATGACTTGACCGCAGGGGATTTTTCCGTGGGTGAAGTTTTGTCTAGCATTGTCTTGAGGCTACCCGATGAAGATGGAAGTGTTTTAATCTTAAGAAAAGAAGTAGGTTCTATTGGGAGTTGTTTCGCCGGAAAAGTCGGATATAAAGAAAGAATGGTTGATGGGGAGGATTTATTTCCTGAAACAGAAATGATTTTGGAGAGAATCTCTGAAAAAACTGCGCTGGATATTAAAGAAATTTTTAGGATTATGAATCAGGCAGCTCAAATAATGAGGAGCAGGGCTAGATAATCGTCTATGCTTCACCAATCTCCCCATTGGGATCTTTTGTTGCGAGCATCAATGTGGAAGTTTCTTTTTGGCGTGTAAAATCCTCTTCCTCCTCCGTGTTTAGTCCATTCTTCGGAGATGGCTGCTCTTAACATGTCTTCCATGTTTGTTTTTTTAAACCTTAGTATTTCTTTTCCATTTTCGTCAAATTTTTCTGTTTTTATTGTTTCGAAAGTGGGGATGACTTTTCCGTTTATCATTACGAATGGCTGTAAATCTAATGCTTTTCCTGAAGTATGTATGCTGAAGTAGCTTGGTAGAGAAGTTCTTTTTTCTGGTGGGTTTTTGAAATATGTATAAATATTTTCTCCGTATGAGCGATAGTTCTCATCTATAAATAGCCGCACAGTGCTGTTCATAATCGGATTTGCTTTATTTACTGCGTTTTCAAATTCTTGATGAAGTTTGCCGAATTTTCCTATTATTTCTTTTCCAAGTCGCGTTATTTTTCTGTAATATTCTTTTTTCCCTTCAGGTGTTTTTTTTATGAAGTATGTTCCTAGTGGTGCATCTTCGATATCTTTCGGGTCTATTCGTAAAAATTCCTTCAACAAGTATTTAACAGAATTTTCTTTTGTTCCGCATGTTAAAACTACTTTTTCCAGATCCAATTCGTTGATTTCTATCAATGGAACGCCTGCGTTATTCGGATCCCAGAACTCATGATTTTGCCTTATTTTCGCCATTTGTTGTAGGCTTGGGAATTTTCCTTTTTTTCTTAATTCCGGGCCTATACTGTCTGGGGCGTCTTTTATTCCAAGTTTATCCTTGTCTTTTTGGCTTAAAATTTTTGCTTTTATTTCTGCTGAAAATTCGACGCATTTTGATTTTTCCGATTTCTTTTGTTTAATTTCTTGGGGTTGAGCTGATGGGACAGGAGGTGAAGTTGTGGGAGGCGTTATTTTACCTTGCGCACGCGATTGTTTGGAATGTTCTTTTACTGCTGCATTTATTTCTTTTACCAAGTCATCTTCGTCATGATTGTCATGATCTAGAAACATTCTGTTGTTTTTCATGTCTAGCCCTTCCTTTGTGTATTGCCAAAATTGCGCAGAAGGATGCAATATAATGCTTATTTTATTTGCTCGCATGTATCCCGCGCTTGCCAATGTCGTGTGTGTTAAAATTTTGATTAAAAGATTTGCGTTTACGTAGAGTGTTTTAAAATTGTATTTTTCTTTAGTGTTTGGGTAGAGTTCTATCTTTATGCCTATGGTTTCACTTATGTGCTGTAAAAATTTTTCGATGTCTTTTCTCGTAGGTTCTCGTTCGCTCAATAATTTTATAAGCTTTCCGTTTTCCCATTCTCCCTCCCTTATCGTGCCATTTGGCTCTATTACTATGCCTGTAAATTTTGTTCCTAATTTTTTACCGCTTTCAAAGCGACCATCCGGAAAATGATGCCGTGTTTCTATCCATACTTTTTTTTCTGTAAGTTTTTCTGCCTGTTTTTCCGATAGACGAATGCGCTTGTCGGTGTGCTCTTTCTTTTCTGACATGGCGGCGATAGGCTCCTTAACAATTATAATTGTTTGATCTTTAATTTTTACATCATATTTGGACAAAAATTGTCCGTGTTCTTCCCATGAGCAAACGCCAAATTCTTTTGATGTTTTTGAAAAATCAAGTTTTATCTGCTTATTTGCGTCTTCGTTGTCCGAAATAATATATTGATTTTTGTTTTCTTGGCTTTGGTCAACGGTTATTCTTACATTTCTACCGATAGAAAATGTATATGTTTTTTTGCGACCGGTTTCGTCATTTATGCTTAATCCGGTTATGTATCCTCCTGCGCCGTATTTTAGTCCGGATGTAATTTGTCTTTGGAGTTTTTCTGTGTCCTGAGTTTTTGGTAAGGACTTGATTTCGTTTTGGTTCCCGCTCTTAAAACACAGACGATTTTCCTTGTTCGAAAAATTTAAGGTATGTTTAAAGTTCAAGTTGTTTGATTATTTTCTACAAGTGAATATTAGGCTATAAGATTGTTGTTTGCAATTCAATAGGCGTCATTTTATCACAAAAAGAAACCCTGTATAGGCCTACTGTACAATTATTTGATTACCCTAAAACTAAAAATCCTGTTAGGTACATAATCAAAAGTCCGCTTAAGAATCCGATGACGTTTGTTACTGTAAATAAAGACATCCATCGGCCTTTTGCCATGTAACGCATCAGGTCGGCTGAAACGTCAAAAATTGCGCCGGCACCAATGGGTAGAAATAGTACGGCAACGACAGGAGAGTAAGCAAAACCACCAATTACAGCGCCGATTATTGTAGGTGTTCCGGCCAATAGTCCCATTACGATAAGATGAAGGTAAAAATTGCTTACTTGGCCCACGAACCTTGTGACAGGTGCAACTATTGCGACTCCTTCTGTAACATTGTGAATCATAAATCCAATCACAAGTAAGCTTCCCAATGAAATCTCACCGATTGCGTATGCGCTTCCTATGGCTAGACCTTCACCTAAATTGTGTAGTCCTATTCCAAGTGCAATCAGGTAACCAAAAAGCAAAGCTTGAAAATGTTCACCTTGGACTTGTTTATGGTGTTCGGATTTGTAGCTTATTGCTGACAAAATAAGGATTGATAAGGTAAAGCCTATTAATATTATTCCAATTCCGTTGTATGCATTCGGAATAGATTCTAAAAGATCGAATGATTCCGCAAGTGAGTCGAATCCTAAAAATATTAGCAATCCAACCGTCAAGGCCAGGAAAAAACTATACCATCGTTCTTTCA
>CALRHQ010000003.1 GCA_943359415.1 Candidatus Peribacteria bacterium | reverse complement strand
CGACAAAACATTTATCACCAAATATCCATAAGACCTCAAATTGATAGCATTATCTGTAGCCTTTTTCATTTTTGAAGTCGCAACAAGCTCCATCGCTTTCGTGATTTGACGAGTGGATTTTACCGACTTAATCTTTCTTTTTACTTCTGTTCCAGAATTTG
This sequence comes from Candidatus Peribacteria bacterium, assembly GCA_943359415.1. Taxonomy (GTDB): domain Bacteria; phylum Patescibacteriota; class Gracilibacteria; order UBA1369; family LOWO2-01-FULL-3; genus UM-FILTER-38-24. The sequence continues at coordinate 32,026 of CALRHQ010000003.1, read as the reverse complement.
GCATCTCAAATAATTAATTAGAATGTGTATTCTCCGTTGAACTGAGTCAAAGCATCTTTCAACATTTTCTCTGTATCAGCAGAGATTTCTTTCGACTCTCTGATATTTTTGAAAATTTCAGGATAACTCGCTTCAAAATATTTATAAAGTTTCTCTTCATATTCTCTTACTTTTTCGACAGGAACATGAGATAGATAGTCATTGATTCCGGCGTACAAAATCACAACCTGCTTCTCTACTGCAAGGGCAGAATATTGTTTTTGCTTAAGTATTTCAGACAGACGATCTCCTTTATTCAATTGTCTCCTTGTAGATTCATCAAGATCTGATCCGAATTGAGCAAAAACAGCAAGTTCACGATACTGAGCAAGCTCAAGCTTTAGTTTTCCTGCAACTTTCTTCATGGCTTTGATTTGAGCCGCAGATCCTACACGTGAAACAGAAATACCGATATTAAGAGCAGGTCTTATTCCTTTATAGAAAAGATCTGACTCAAGGAAAATCTGTCCATCAGTAATAGAAATTACATTTGTAGGAATATACGCAGACACATCTCCTGCCTGAGTTTCAATGATTGGAAGGGCTGTGATAGATCCTCCACCATATTGTGGATCAAGACGACAAGCTCTTTCAAGAAGTCTTGAATGTAGATAAAAAATATCTCCAGGGTATGCTTCACGTCCAGGTGGTCTTCTAAGCAAAAGTGAAATTTCACGGTAAGCCCATGCGTGTTTTGAAAGATCATCATAAACGATAAGAACATCTTGTCCTTTATCCAAGAAATATTCAGCCATCGCACATCCGGCAAACGGAGCCAAGTAAGTAATCGCAGCAGGATCAGAAGAAGAAGTCCTTACGACAATCGTATATTCCATCGCTCCATTCTTTTCAAGCTCAGCAACAATCTTCGCAACTTTTGAATCTTTTTGTCCAACAGCTACGTAAACACAAATCACATCTTGTCCTTTTTGATTGATGATCGCATCAATAGCAATCGCAGTTTTCCCTGTCTGACGATCTCCGATGATAAGCTCACGTTGTCCTCTTCCAACCGGAATCATTGAATCAATCGCTTTGATTCCTGTTTGCAAAGGAACATCAACAGATTTTCTTTTGATAACACGAGGCGCAACTTTTTCAATAGGATAAAATTTATCAGTTTTAATATCTCCTTTTCCATCTTGTGGCATTCCAAGCGAATCAACAACACGTCCAATCAAAGCTTCCCCAACAGGTACAGACAAAATCTTTCCTGTAGTACGCACCTCATCTCCTTCTTTAATTCCTTCATCCTCTCCAAGAATAATCACACCAACAGAGTCTTCTTCAAGATTCAAGGCAACTCCCACTTGTCCGTTTGCAAACTGCAACATTTCTTGAGATTTTGCATCAGAAAGCCCGGAAATACGTGCAATTCCGTCTCCAATCTCAACAACATATCCGACTTTTTCAACTTTCGCAGAAGAATGAAATTTTTCAATTTGTTCTTTAAGCGAGGATAAAATTTGATCTTTAACTTCCATAATTAATTGTGTTTAAGCATTAACAATTTGTGATTTTAGTGTTTTTAAACTTGTAATGACCGTACCGTCGATAATATAGTCTTCGAACTCTATTTTCATTCCACCAATAATATTCGCATCCACATTTACTTCAATACTGGCTTTTCTATTAAGAGAATCACTTAAAAGTTTTTCCAAATCTTTAGTTTCCGCTTCGTTAAGCTCATAAGGAACAGTGACTTTACAGAAAACTTTTCCATTTTTTCTCATCCACTCGCTAAAAAAAGCAGGAGTAAACTGCTTAATAAGCTTACTCTGTTTTCTTTTAACAAGAATTTTCAAAAGATTTTGGATTCTTTCTTCTATCACAGCACTATCTTTCTCGCCATGCAGCGAGTCAGCAAGCGCTTGTGCGTATTTTTTAAGTGATATTTTCATGATGATACAATTTCTTTTCTTATTGCGTCTTCAAGCCTTTTTTGGTCAGCCTTGCCAAAATCTTTCTTCAAGATTTTTTCACAAACCGCCACGATAAGAGTAGATACTTCTTCCTTAACATCTTTAAGCATCTTTGCCTCTTCAGCTTTAAGTTGAGCTCTATATCTTTCCGCCAATGCAGAAATTTCTTTCTTAGCATTTGCAGTAGACTGCTCCCTTTCGATTTGCGCCTCAGCCTTCGCTTTTTCGATGATTTCCATTGCCTTTTTTCCGGCATCAGCAACCACCTGCTTTTTCTCTTCTTCCATTTTCACCATTCTCTCTTCTATCTTCTTCGTGTCATCCACATTCTTCTCGATCATTTTCTTCCTTTTATCAAGAAGATCAAGAATAGGCCCGTACGCAAACTTTCTCAGTACAATAAGTATAATTACGAAATTGACGATTTGGGCAAGAATGAGTTTAACATCAATACCCAGCTTTGAAATAAGCTCCATCTAATTTTGGATTATTTTTTAAACAAACTTTATGATAAGTGCAACTACAAGGGCATAGATCGCGATAGCCTCACAAAAAGCGATAGCCAAAATCATAGCTGTCTGAATAGCACCGGCAGCTTCAGGATTTCTTCCCATAGCCTCAAGAGCTTTAGAAGCAAGAAGACCAATAGCCAACGCAGGCATCATTGAGCCAACTGCGATAGTCAAAGCGACAAATAAATTTTTATCCATTTTTACAAAGGGTTAAATATATAATAGTTTTGTAAAGTGATAAACAATATAAAGGTATTTATACAAAAATCAAGACCTCTTAGAAGCTTTTTCAATAATCAAAGTGCACATGTCAAGCCAAACAATAAAACAGCTCTCCATCAAGGAAAATCACACTAAAAGAGTTGAAATAGAAAAAAAATACTATAGAATAACCACTCAATATATATACTTTTAAAATAAAAAAATGAGAACAAATCCATTCAAAACAAAGATCTCAAAAATCACATCAATACTGGCAATTTCAACATTAATATTCTCCTCTTTAAGCGCTCCGACATTCGCGGCAGAAACAAGAACAATAGATTTTTCAGGATACACATGGACGGTGAAATCAGGATTTAACGGACCTGGTCCAAACAATTGGGATGACAGTTCATCAAGCGTTTTCCTGGACGACACAAATCAGCTTCACCTAAAAGTTTCGAAAATTGCAGATCAATGGTATTCATCAGAAGTATATTTACCAAATTCTCTAGGTTATGGAACTTATGAATGGGAAACTCCAACACGCGTAGACAAAATCGACACAAACTTGGTTTTGGGCTTATTCATGTACCAAGATGATACACATGAAATCGACATAGAATTCAGCCAATGGGGTGTCCCGTCAGAAAAAAATGTATTAAATTACACAGTTCAGCCATACACAACCACAGGAAACACACAATCATATCCGCTTGTTCTCACAGATGGGACATCAACTCACAAAATCGAATGGACCAAGGACTATATCCTTTTCAGCACATGGCAAAATGGCCAAAAGATTGGAGAACGAAACTATACAGGTTCGGACAATTTCGTTCCGGGTGCAGAAAGAGTAGATATGAATTTCTGGATGGTAAAAGGAAATGCACCAGCCACAGGCACAGATCAAGAAATCATAATAAAAAGCTTTAAATTCACTCCTACTTCAGTACCAACCACTACACCGGTAACTCCTGTACAGGAACCGACAGTTAATCCAATAATCACAGAACCAACACAGAAAGAAAAAAAACAAAGCAAAAACAACGACAACTCAAGGCCAAAAAAATACGAAAAATCAGATAAAACAAGAAAAGAAAAGATTGAAGAAATCGTAAAGAAATTCAAAGAAAAAATGCGAAAACTTTCCAAGAAAAGAAGTTAAAAACTACAGCGCTTCAATCGAAGAATGCAGTCCGTCAGAAAAGACTTTTACGGCTTCAGCGCCTTCGCAGTTCACAGAGTAAGGAGAGTTCAAAAATGCCACACCTCCGTTTCTTAATACATCCTGAACAGGTCTAAAATTATTATGAGACATAGGTGGCTTATCTGCAAAATACGCCATCATAAAAGGAAAACTATCTCTCAATGTTAACTGTGGAGTTAAACCATCTAAGTCAAGATAACCTGCATATGGAACACCGGGACGTCTCGATTCAAAATTTCTAAAAGCATTTCTTCTCTTGGCATTTACACAAGGAAGAACAAGTCCATCTTCAGGAGTAATACCAAAAGTTCTAAAACCTCTACTATTTTCTTGTTCAAATGCTTTTCTCATTTCAGCAGTAGAACAACCAGTTTCCTTCACATCCGCAAAAAATTTAACCTGTGTTATAAAAGCTTGCTGCCTACCAACCACATACTCAATCTGCAAAGCAATATCATCAGAAAACAGGCCTGAGTCTCTAACAAGATTTCTAAGCATAATACCACGACGAGCATCCTCTTCAAGATGCATACCACAGTTCCCATAAACCGACAAATGTTCATTCTCAAGAAAATCAAAAGAAAAATGTGAAGCCTTATCAGAATGTGCATTTCCGGAAGAGTCATTATCATTACACACAATATCAACAAGCCTAACTTTTTCAAGATTAGGATGCTCAGAAACAAGACCTCTATGCCCTTCAAGATACGGAGCAACACTGATCGTCACATCTTTTGGATCATATGCAATCCCTTCCCTTGCCGCATAAGCCAAAAGCTCAGGATCAGCACATTTTGCCCTGATTTCACGAATAATACGATCCAAATCACCAAGATTTCCATGAATAGTAGGCATAACATCAACAAACCTACGAAAATCAGCTTCACAACTTGACCTAGCAATTACCTTTTCACCACTTCCAAAATTTGCGCAACGAGCAGCGATCATTTCTCTAATATTTGGTGTAATAGCATCAAGTCCTTCACGAAAAATAAAAGAAGGCACAACATGATCACGCAAAGCAGCCATATACTTAAACCCTCTTAAAAGACCGTTTTTCCCACCATCATGATGAATTTTTTTGGCCAATCTGTCATCAACTTGTCTTCCAACTTCAGACATATTTTTCAAATAAAAATATTAAGCAATTTATGCTAACACTATTCTGAAAAATGTCAACCCTGTCCTAATAGCACACACATTGTATTAATCACCTCCTCGCCCAAATAAAACCCATTCGGTTATCATAACGAGATTTTTTCACATCAACCTTATATCCATGTTTTTTTAGAATATTCACAAGTTTTTCAGCTCTCATTTCAGGCAAAAATTCATGGTATTCAATACAGAAAGATTTTATTTTTTTAAAAATTTCCTCGCCGGAAACTCCTCCATCCTCACTCTCAACACCACCAAAAATCTCAAATTCTGCTCCTTCACAATCCATCTTCACAAGATCTACAATTTCACATCCTTCTTTCACTAAATGCTTTTCAATAATCGTTCGCAAGCTCACACAGTTGACCTTTCTAGAAACAATTGAATTCCCGACGTCCATAGCAAAAATACTATGATTATGGGAATCATCACTCAAAAAAAGCTCACACATTCCATCATTTCCGTTAACAGCAACATTTTTTGCAAACACATTCTTAATCCTATTCATTCTCAAATTTTCCTTTAACATAGCAAAATTTTTCTCTTCAGGTTCATATGAAAAAATCTTCACATTCGTTGAACACAAAACACTGGCATAAATCGAAAAATATCCTTTATGAGCACCAATATCCAAAATCGCACCGCAAATACCAGAAACTCCGGTTTTTTTTATCACCTCGTCACACACTCCATAATCTTTATCAACAAAAATTTCCTCGAACACAGAATTATCCGCATCACTCTCAACCAAAACCTCAATATCTTTACCAAAAATTTTAACATGCTTATTCATGTCAAAATGTTATCACCTAATTATTGAAAAATAAACAAATTCCCGAAGAAGAAATATATACTATTTCTTACATCGGGAATGTTTTCGATCAGCCATGATCACAATCGACTCAACATTGGCTAGAAACTAGCCCAAAGTGATTGATTTGTTACTTCATGATGGAAAAGAATTTCTCCATTTTTTACTTTAGTTCCAAGAGCTTCAGGAGACCTATCCGCAGCACGTTTCTTCAACGCTACGTATTTATCACGAGAATCTTCACCCAAAATCTCAGCCATAAATTTACTCTTTTCAAAAAGTTCGATAGCAGTCTGAATATTTCCAGGCAATTCTTTCACTCTTCCGTAAGCCTTTGATTCCATTTCTTTCAAAACATCTTCAGCTGCATCAATTCCGCTCAAAGCTGCGCTCGCAATTGAATAAAAACACAAATATGGATTAACATCAGGCGCAACAGTTCTCACCTCAATTCTAGAACTTTTTTCATTTCCAATAGGAATTCTGACCATAGAACCACGATCAACAGCTGAAACTTTTATTTCATTTGGCGCCTCAAAAGCCGGATCAAGCCTGCGGTAAGCATTTACGCTTGGATTCATTATCAAACAAAGATCATTTGCATGATACAAAATTCCTGTAATAGCACGATGCGCTTCAGCAGAAAGGCTATATTTTCCTTCAGCATTATAGAAAATATTTTTACCATCTTTTTCAAAAGACATATTTGTATGCATTCCGCTTCCATTCAAATTTTGAATCGGCTTAGGCAAAAAACAAGCAGTAAGCCCCATCATCATCGCCACCTGTTTTCCAACAAGCTTATAAATCACTATTTGATCAGCACTTTCAAGAGCATTAGTATATCTATAATTCAATTCAAACTGTGCAGGCGCAACTTCAGGATGATCCTTTTCATTTTCAAAGCCTAGAGCTCTCTGAACCTCTGCAAATTTATCTATAAAAAGACGCAAAATATCTTGAGGAAGAGAACTAAAATATCCTGTCATCGTAGCCAATTCAAAACCTTTTTCTTCACTAAAGCTTTGTTCTGCATTCACACCTTTAAACAAAAATCCTTCAATTTCAGGCGCAATATTTACCATAATTCCTCTTTTTACACGAAGTTCTTCACAAAAATCAGAAAGCTTTCCTCTAAAATCGGATACATACAAACTTCCATCTTTATCCCTGACATTAGCAAAAACAAGCACTTTGCCTGCCCCAAAAAGATCAGACGGCAAAAATCTTATACTGCTAAAATCAACTTTAAGTCTCAAATCAGATTCACTTTGAGCTGTAAATCCTCGGATAGAAGATCCGTCAAAAGTAAGATTATCATGAGAGGAAACCAAAAAATTCTTATCATAATCAAGAGTATGCAGCTTACCTTCCAAATCAGTAAAACACACCGTCACAGCTTTGATTCCTCTTTCTTCTTTCAAATAATTTAAAAATTTCTCCTTAAGAACATCGGCTGGAACACCGCTTTTCCTAGCTCTTTTCATTTCCAAGTTTTTTTCTTCTATCTCGGCATATGTCATCTCAAGCAAATGCTCGGGCATTTTCCATCCAAATCCCATATCAGGTCTCTCCCTACCTACAATGCCACTTGCCGTGCGCACACCCTGTGTCAAAACATTTTCCATAAGAATAAAATTATGAATTACATGATTCATTGATACACAAACACCATCAATCATTTCAAGTTATAATTAAACCGAAAAATGATATGTCGAAAATTACTTCAACAGAAAAACCACTTCAAAACACACCAAAATACTTTAAAAATTTAATAAGCACACTGCTCGCTGTCGAAACTTTCTACAACCGAACTTATGTTGCAGAAAGTTTCACTTAAAGTCCTAATATATTTTTAAAACCACGAAATACTGGAGACAGCAAGAGTATCCATCATAAACGCCGCCTCCCCTCTTGTAAGCAGGTAAAAAGCATCGTTTACTCCAGCAGGAACGATTCCTTTTTGATATCCAAGATACAAATAAGGAACATACCAAGCGATATAGTCAGGCGCAGCCCAAACTTCAAAACCATTTAGTTTAGCCAATATTTTCAGTGCCGCAGCCAAAGTCACATTTCCACCTGCATCAAAATATTTTTTACCATCTTTTTCTGAACCGGAAATAGCTCCAACCTTCTTAGCATAAGAAATATACATCGCATTTGAAGAAGAATAATCTACATCCGCAAAACAATCTTCCTTACAAATTTCATAGGAAGCCTTAAATTTTTCAAAATCAGCCTGCTTGTCTACACTCAAAGCCTTCACGGCCCAAACGACAAAACTTTCTCTTGAAACCTTCTTCCCAGGTTCAAATTTTTCAGGAGCTTTTTCTCCAAAAACCTTCATTCTATTAAGATTTTTGATATTTATTTCATAAATATAGTTCTTGATGTCACTCAGAACAGAAACAACGTAAGAACTTCCTCCAATCGCAGGCACAATATATTTCCCTTTACCTTCTTTTTCAAAAGACACACTTCTCAAAATTTTCGAGATATAACCAATATTTGCGTCATAAGTATCAAAACCATCAGAGTAATAAAGAGATAAATATTGATTAGCATCAATCTCTACGTAAGCTATCGTATTTTTATAAGTACCACCAAATCCATCATCAGATTCAATCATATAGTAAAATCCTTGATGACCGTCTATATACATAGACCCCTTCGAAACTATAGAATACCATTTCTCGGCATCAGCCAAAGTGTCAGATTTAAATAGATCAAAATTATCAGTATATTTTTCATCCCAATAACTTCCAGAATAAAGCGAAACACCAAAATCGAAATCACGTTTTTGACCAAAACTTACAGAAAAATAACGTGTTCCATCAAAATCATAACTCGTATCGGAAAGGAACAAATCATCAGAAGGATTCTTTAATGTTATTTTTGGATTTTTATTTACAACAGAGTCCACAGAAGAACTTTTTGCTTTGCTTAAATCAATCTTAAAAGTCTTCACAATAGCCTCCAAATCAGAAACAAAAGATTCATCATCATATACATATTTCAAACTCACAACTCTATTTCCATAAGGAATATAATGCGTAACAATATTCAAACTTGCGCCTGTATACCAATCATAAGTAGCAGTAGTCTCTTTATAAGCATCATATTTCCCATTAAGCTTCACTTTTTCAATCTGAACATCAGGATTATCTTTAGCATACGAGTTTAATAAATATTCAAGATCATCCATAGCCATCACATAAGCATAATCAGTAAAGAAAATTTCAACTCTTCCAGTCGAAAGTAAACTGTCATCTTTTGGTACCATCACAACGCTATTAGTTCCATAATAAGCTCCAATCATATTATTTGGATTGCTAAAAGCCTCATCCAAAGAATTTGAAAATTTCCATCCACTTACAGCAGAGATTTCATAAGAAGGATCGGAATTTTTGAAAACTCCGGTGTTATTTGCGGCGACACTGGCTTTCTCGGCCGCAAACAATTTATCCTTTGCAGCATTATCTTTCGCAGCGGAAAGGCCGATTTTTTCACCTATCCATCCTACAAAATCTTTCACAGGCAAAAGATACCCAAGCGAAGACAAAGATTCACTAAGCTGCACAAGTGTCGGAATTCCAACAAAATTACCATCCTTATCTACAGTTGTACCTCCGGAATTTCCGAAAGAAATAACAGCATCTGTCTTGATATAATTAACCCCAGTCTGTTGTATAAATCCACTTACAACACCTGTTGTATAAGTAATAGTTTTGCCTCCAATATCAGGAAACCCAATAGCAGTCAAAGAATCCCCAACTTGAGGACTTCCACTATTTTGATACGGCAAATTAAAATCAAACGACAAGGTATTCCCTCTGGCATCAGCAGAATCCATTCGAAGAAGCGCAAGATCCTGAGTCTCATGCATCGCAACAAAAGATGCGACAAACTCACAAACAGGACTCTCTGGAGCATTACTCTTGGTTAAACAAATCTGAAAAGCATCAGCAGGCAAAGTAGGATCATACAAACTTCGAACCACATGTGCATTAGTTAAAATAGTCCCCTTTGAATCAATAATAGTTCCGGATCCTGATCCCTCTACCACCAAAGATCCATCATAAAACAAGCTATAAGTAAGAATTTTTACCGTAGGCAAATACTGAGAACTTGCAGCACTTGGAATATAAATCGTTGCGCCGTACGCAATTGAGTTCGCAAAAATCGCAAAAATAACAGATACCGATAAAATAAACTTTTTCATAAGAAATAAGGATAAGATTTACTTATAAAAAAGCCTAATATCTACAAGACTAAAAGTAAAGAAATTACGCCTGACAAAATCATAAAGAGATATGCAATGCAGATTCTATAGGCAACACGTCTATTTCCAAAGATAAAGAACACAACACCTTTCGCTATAGTATTAACAAAAGCCACTATCATTATCGAAACAACAGCAACGTGAGAATCAAGCCCTTCTTTTGATAAATTTGCGACAGAAAGTGTAACAGCATCAACATCAAAAAAACCTGAAATGAAACTTGTAATATAAAGTCCATCCGAGCCAAAATAGAAACTTCCAATCTTAGAAAACAAAAGAATTCCGGCAAAAAATGCACCAAATTGCAAAGCCGGCCAAAGTTTAAAAGGATTTTTGACACCAATAAGACTTTTTTTCACTTCATCATCGGTTTTATCTCCACGAAACGAGAAAAAAACAGCCATCAAAAGTCCAACAATTCCCATCACAAGCATAGGAATATACAAATGAGACAAGAGCTCTGGATTAACAAAAGAAACAGTCGCCAAAATACGAAAAAACATAGCACTACTTGCAACCAAAATCGCAATCACATACGGATTCACAACATTTTGATTTTTTTTACTTTGAGATGAAAAACTAAAGACAAGCGCAGTACTCGAAACAAGTCCTGCAAAAAAACCTGTAAGGCCTATTCCGCGTCTTGCCCCAAATAATTTCACAGCAACATAACTTACAAAAGAAATGCCGGAAACGAGTACAACCATCAACCAAACTTTATAAGGATTGAAAAAATTAAATATTCCATAATCCTGATTAGGCAAAAGTGGCAAAACAACAAATGCTATAATCATAAATTCAACAGTAGACACGAGTTCAACATTATTCAGTCCATGAGCCAATTTATGCAAAGGATCTCTAAAATACAAAATAACAAAAAGCAAAAGAGTCACCGCCGTAGCCAAAACAAACTGATTCATTCCACACAAAATACCAACAAGATATACTACCACAGCGGCCATCTCGGAAGTAGCTCCGGAAACCACAGATTTACGGGTAGAAATAATATAAGAAGCTATAAGCAATCCAAAAAATCCAACAGCCATCACTACGAATAACGCAATTGAATATAAAGACAAAACATATGAAAGCGCACCTGTCAGTCCAACAAGAGTAAGAGTCCTCATTCCTGCAAAAGAACCGCTACTAGCACCATTAAATCTCCTCTCACGTTCAATGCCTATAAGAACCGAAAGAAGAACTGCAATCCCCAATTGTTTGAAAAGTTCAAAGGTCACTCTCCCATTATACCATAAAACATGGATAATTTGGAATGAAGATTTACTTCGTCTTTGTAAGTGTACGTAGTGCAGAAGCCGAAATCCTCATTCTGCGAATTCTACCCGTATTTACATCAAAAAGTTTCTTTGTGATTAAATTTGGGATAAATCTACGTTTTGTAGCATTCATAGCGTGACTTCTATTATTCCCCACGCTTGGGCGTTTTCCTGTAAGTTGGCAAACTCTAGACATGTAAATCCTTGTAAACGATTAATGCCAAGCGATTCTACCTGTTTTTTAGTAAATAGCAAGAGCTGTTTTAACAAAAACATCAAATTCCTGAACATGAGCAAAATAATGAAAACTTTCTATATCAAGATTGGCTTCATAAATAATCGATGCATCAGGACTAAAAACAAAGAAATGTCTGATAGCACGTGTCGCATTCACATTTTCATCCACAAAAACACCGGTTTTTTCATTTAAATAGTAAAATTGCTTCGTAAATCCTCCATATTTTTTAGCCAACATGTCACTCAAAGAGTCATATTTCATTACATTTTCATAAGCTACAAACTTGATATTGTAGTTATATCCACCAAGATTATGTTTCGCAGCTTTGTTTTTAGTTATATCAAAATCATCACCGTCAGACCAACCTTTGAACAAAACTCCGCCATCATCAGGCAAATATTCAACTTTATATACAGTTGGCAAAACGACACTAAAATCATATTTTTCATTCACATACATAGGCTTATCGGTGAAAGAATACGCAATTTTATCTATAAATTCAGCACATCTACCAACATCTTTTCCTTCGTCGTAAAGCCACAAAACATAACCAAAAAGTCTCAAATCTGCAGAATAAACCGACAAAATATCATCACGATAGACGGATTCAAAAACTCGTCCTGCATCGGATTTCGTCTTTATTTCCTCATTTTCTTGAGGTTGAATAATCGACTTCCATCTTTGCTTTGTTCCAAAAGAAACATGGCAATCTTGATAATTCAAATCACCCCTTCCACGAATAAAAGAGACTTTAGCTACATCAGGATATTCAAAATAAAAAGTTTTATTTAAATCTTTGTCGTCAATTTTATAAAATTGTGTTTTTTGCCAATTTGTAAGCAAATTCACTACTTTCGCTTCACCATTTGAATCCTCAATATTTTGCCTTGAAGAACACGCAACAAAAAAGAAAGAAAAAACTACAAGCAAAACCATAACAAACGGCACAGATCTTACAAAAAATCGCTTTTCAGGATGCATAATGAGTGAATAAATGCTATAAATATCGCGAACAAATATCCACGAAATTATAAACAACCATCTGAAACATGCAAGTTTGCGAAATATTTTACTCAATACAGGGAGAAGGAACCGAAATAGGACAACCGGCAATTTTCCTTCGTCTACAGGGATGCAATTTACGCTGCAGGTTTTGCGACACAGAATATTCACAAGAAATAAAAAGAAAAATCGACACAATGAAATCACAAAAAAAACAAGATTTAAGCCAAGGATTTCAAGAAATGTCAGTATCTGAAATATTAAAAGAAATAAAAAAATTTCCTGGAAGACATATCGTACTTACAGGCGGAGAGCCACTTCTTCAACAAAAAGAACTTATTCCTCTTCTAAAAAAACTTAAAAATTATTTTATAGAAGTCGAAACAAACGGAACAATCAAACCGGAAATAGTTGAATATATAAATAAATTCAATTGCTCACCAAAGCTTTCAAATGCAATAGATCTAAAATTAAAATATGAGGCATTAAAATCATTTCCAAAAGAAAAAACAAGCTTCAAATTCGTAATAGATGACGAAAAAGACATAACAGAAGTAAAAAAATTCATCAAGGATCACAAACTACCAAAAAATAAAGTTTTACTTATGCCTCAGGGCAAAACAACAGAAGAGATTATGGAAAAATCAAAATTCCTAATTGAAAGATGTAAAAAAGAACTCTTTAGATTTACACCAAGATTGCATATAATGCTATGGAGTAACCAAAAAAAAATATGACAAAATCAGAAGAAAAAAAATCAAATGCCGTTGTTCTCCTTTCAGGAGGCCAAGATTCAACTACGTGCCTAGTATGGGCAAAACAAAATTTCAAGAAAGTATTTGCAATAACTTTTGACTACGGACAAAGACACAATATCGAAATAACCGCAGCAAAAAAAGTTGCAACACTTCTAAAAGTTCCACTTAAAATACACAAAATCGAACTATTCAAAGGTCTTACAAAAAACTCACTGATAGACAAAAAAATGCCAATCAAAGCAGGAAAAAATGGCACACTCCCAACAACTTTCGTTGAAGGAAGAAACTTGATTTTTCTTGCAACAGCAGGAATTTATGCAAAATCAATCGGCATAAAAAATCTAGTTGCCGGCTTCTGTCAGGCAGATTACAGCGGATATCCTGATTGTCGTGAAAACTTTGTTAAATCAATGGAAAAAACTATGGAACTCGCGATGGATCACAATTTCAGAATCTTCACTCCGCTTATGTGGAAAACAAAAGCAGATGGTGTTGCTTTGATGAAAGAATTGAATGGACTTAAATTTTTGGGACATACTCACACGTGTTATGAAGGCAAAAAAGTGGCTTGTGGCAAATGTCCAGCATGTGAACTACGAATTAAAGGATTCAAAGAAGCTGAAGAAAAGGATCTCATAAAGTACAAAAAATAAATGATGTTCAACGAAAAAAACGCACAAGAAGTAAGGAAAGAAATAAAAAAAGTTGCTCCTCTTTTGACATTTAAATTTCAAAAATTGGAAAACTCAGAACATTGGGTAACGATAGCAAGCCCGGAATACACATCTATATGCCCTTTTTCAGACTGGCCGGATTTCGGAACAGTTGAGATTTCATACGTTCCAGAAAAAGATTGTTTGGAATTGAAATCTTTTAAAATCTATATAAATTCATTCAGAAACATAAAAATATTTCATGAAACTGTCACAGAAGTGATTTTTAAGGACTTTTTGGAAGCGGTTAAGCCAAAAAAAGCAAAAATAGTAGTTGACATGAACGTACGCGGTAATGTAAAAACTATCTGTAGAAAATTTTATAAATGCAAACAAAATGACTAACAAACATGCAAGTAAGAAACACGGTCTTGTTGGTATGAAAAGACCAAAAAGCAAACTAAGAGACAGAGTAAACAAAGAAAAAGCACGTGTACGAAAAGCAGATCGCTTGGCGGCAAAAAAAGCATAGATTTTAAAACCTATGTTTTAAAATTTCAGAAACAAGAAAAGAGGATCCAGTCACAACGACTATATCCTCTTTTTTCATATTCTTAACTGCAAAATCAAAAGCAATAAGGGGATTTTGTTTTATCCAAACATTATCTTTTTTCACAGAAGCACCTTTTTCATTCTTTTTATTTCGGGACTTTTTAGTCAAGATCTCATCAAAAATCTTTTTCAAATTTTCAACTTTTTCTCCACGCTCCTTATGCGCATTTGTAAAAACAACATTATCAGCAACTTTAGAGATTTGCCTTAGAATAGGCAAAATCTCTTTATCCTTCATAATAGAAACTACAAAAGAAAATTTCTTATTAGGATATTTTTCTTTTAAATTTTTTACAAGATTTTCAATACTTTTTGGGGTATGGGCAATATCAAAAACAACATTTTCTCTAACATCAAACCTTCCAACCATTTTAAAATCAGCACATAATTTTAAAAATTTTTCTTTATCAACAGACCCAATCAGGAGTTTCAAAAGAGCATATCCAAGGCAAAAATTAGCATCAAGAGAGTCCTTGGCAAACACATTCTTCTCTTCCGCGAAAAAAACATTCTTATCTTTCTTGAATTTTTCACGCAAAATTTTCTCAACCTTTTGCTGTTGTCGACCAACAACAAAAGGTACTCCATCTTTTTTAATCCCAAGTTTTTCATTCAAAATTTTTCTTACAGTTTTTCCCAAAATATCGGTATGTTCTTTCTCAACCAACGCAAGCCCACAAACTTTCGGAATAACAATATTTGTCGCATCCAGCCGCCCACCAAGCCCAACCTCCAAAACAACATATTTACATTTTTGCTCATAAAAATATTTAAGGGCAAGAACAAAAAGTTCTTCAAAAACAGTAAGATGTTTTGCATTTTTTTTAACAAAAAAATTATCAGAAAATTTTTCGATTTCTTTTTTTATTCTTGAAAAATCTTTGTCAGAAATGTTTTTTCCATTCACGGAAATCCTTTCATTTATTTCAAGAACATGTGGAGAAATAAAAAGTCCTGTCTTAGAAGAATCAGCTAAATAGTCTGTAACAATTTTACAAGTCATCCCCTTCCCTTTTGAGCCAGCCACATGCACAAAATCAAAATCATTATAATCGGGAAAATATGCATACAAAAATTGTTTCAAATTCTCCAAATCGAAATATTTTTCATTATATTCAAAATTCCTATGCTTCTCATAATCCATATATTCTGGTATATCTATTACGAAACAAATCCTACACAAAAATGTTCGATAAAAAAAGAAGAATAAGACAAGTTCGGAATATGAGGCCAATATCAACACCTGTAAGGCCTCCGAGAAGAAGCTCTTTTAGAAGACCTAATTTACTTCTCGCAAAAACAAAAAAACTTTTAATAATAGCATTAACACTATTTATAAGTATTTTTTTGATATATCAATTTTTCTTTTCAGGATATTTTTTAATTTCATCAATAGAACTAACAGATAAAAAAATAGACAATAAATATTTGACGGAAAATGTAAAAAAAACGCTCAGCGAAGCCATCGGCAAGAATATAATAATTCTTGATTTAAAAGATTTTGAATTAAAAATCGCAAATAAATTTCCGGAAATAAAAGAAATAACGCTTACAAAAAATTATCCAAAAACAATCGATGTTGAATTTGCAGAGTATCCATTAGTCGCAAATATTTCCATCACAACAGACGTAGTCAAAAAAACATACGTCATAAATTCCGTAGGATATGCAGTAAAAGAAAACATGCAACTAACGACTCTTCCTACTATCGAAATGACAGCTGACGCACCTGTAAACATCGGAACACCAATAGTAGAAGCCAAAAAACTGGAATACATTGTTAACGCAACAAAATATTACGAAGATAAATTTGGCATGAAAGTATTAAAAACAACATACAAAAAAAATGCACGCGAAATACGGATTTCAACTGAAAAACAATTCGAAATATGGATGGATATAGAGCAACCGTTCGAAACACAATTGAAAAAATTAAAAAAAACACTCATAAAACTTGATATATATAAAGATCCACTACAATATATTGATCTTCGCATTGCAGGAGAAAACGGAGATAAGATAATATACAAAAGGAAATAACATAAAATTACGCGTATGCTTTGGGCACTTGCAGGAATACTTATAGGAATGATGATAGGACTTAAAACAAGTCTTATCATACCCATGATATATATTAAATATACCGCTGTAATCATAGTGGGAATGCTAGATTCCCTCTTCGGAGCCGTAAGAGCAGAGACAACAAAAGAAGATTACAATCCGGTGATTTTCCTTACAGGACTTGGATTTAATATCATTTTGGGAGTCGCCATAACACTCCTCGGAGAAACACTTGGACTCGATTTATACCTTGCAGTAGCGGTTGTATTTACATTTAGAATATTCTCAAATCTCGCAATTATCCGCCGCTCATTGCTTCAAAAATTGATAAAACGAAACAAATAGACACAGGTGTCAACTCATGGTCAATTGTAAAAACATCATTTTTTTGGTATAATTAAAAACGAACAAAAAATAAAACTTAAAATAAAAACAAAATGTCACAGGCTTCAAAACTTGCACTTATCAAAGAAATGCTAGACTCAGCAGAGTCCAGTTTACGTTCAGCAAAACAACTTGTAGGTGAATTAACAGGCGTAAAATCAACAAAAGCCACTTACGCAAAAGCAGCCGAAACATTAGACGATGCAGAGCACGAAGGTGACGACACTATTGTAGAAGGAGTCTATAATGGTCAATTAATGATAGATAAAAATTCAAAGGAATATCCAGTCCCTGCGAACTACGCAAGCAAATCAAAATTGATACCTGGAGATGTTTTGAAATTAACCATCAAACCGGATGGATCATTTGTTTATAAACAAATTGGCCCAATTCCAAGAAAACGTATTGTAGGAACACTTACATACGAAGATGCACAATATAAAGTCATAGCAAATGGTAAAGCCTATAAAGTTTTACTTGCTTCAGTTACATATTTCAAAGGAGAAATTGGCAACAAAGTAACAATTGTAGTCCCTGAAATTGAAGATAGCGAATGGGCTGCTATTGAAAATGTAATGCCACTCGAACCTGAGAAACTAGACATTTAATAAAAAACCAAATGGCTGATAATACACAAAATACAAACGAACCACACGAAATAAAACTGGATCCTATTCAAGCTGCCACGCCTGCAGAGCAGGCTCTCCCTGCACAAGCTCCTGTAGCAGTACAACCAACAATTCAACAACAACCGGTGGCCACACCAGAACCAACTCCTGTGCCAGTTCAAGCCGCAGTTACTCCAGATCCAGTTGTTCAAACTGCACAAGTACAACCACAGGCTACACAACCAGCTCCTACTCCGATTCAAACAACACAACCAACTCCGGCACAAGAAGCAGCCGCAACATCAATCATCGATAAAATGATGAAATT
Source organism: Candidatus Peribacteria bacterium (assembly GCA_943359415.1). Lineage (GTDB taxonomy): Bacteria > Patescibacteriota > Gracilibacteria > UBA1369 > LOWO2-01-FULL-3 > UM-FILTER-38-24. The sequence goes on along the minus strand of CALRHQ010000003.1, from coordinate 13,967 downwards.
CAAATTATATATAATAATTTTCGTATCCATCATAGGGCTTACAACGGTTGGATATGTAACATATTCATTCTTCTTTAGTGGAGCATCACCAGACAACACTCCACCTCCAACAGTTTCTTCTCCATTTGGAAACACAGAGGCGACAACAGAGACAACAATTTCTGAAGAAGAAACCTCTCCCTCAAATCCACCATCACTTGGCGGAAGCTCGTCTACAAGCGAAAATAGTGAATTCGGAAAAACAGTACAAGACCTAAAAGATGTATCAACAGGAACAGATAAAATATATGATAATGCAGTTTTGGAAGAAACAAGTACAACTACAGGAGAAGCGGTTAAAAAAATCCCAAGGTAAGAAGACTTAAACATAAGTACATAAGATAGATAAATCCCCTTTCCAAAAGGGGATTTTTTATGGTATAATTACCTGAATAAAACAAAAACAAAAAATGTTCAAGTTATCCAAGATATTACGTACAGCAGTACAATACAACGCATCAGATGTCTTCATTGCCACTGGAATAAAGCCAACTCTTCGTATAAATGGCGATTTGGTGAAAATTGAGGAACATCCTGAGCTGACAAAAAAAATGGCGGAAGAATATCTTCTTGAGATAATGAGTCCAGAGCAAAAAAAGATGTTTGAACAAACGCTCGACATAGATTTTTCATTGGATATTGAAACTATTTCCAGATTTAGGGTGAACATGTTTGTTCAGAGAAAAGGTATTTCAGCAGTCTTCAGACTGATCTCTGAAAAAGTTCTTACAATGGACGAACTCGGACTTCCACAACAGATGAAAAAAGCAACAACATTCAAAAATGGACTCGTCATCGTAACCGGTCCGACAGGTTGTGGAAAGACAACTACTCTCGCCTCAATGATTAATGAAATAAACAGAAATCAAAAAAATCATATAATCACAATCGAGGATCCTATTGAGTACACTCACCAAAACAACCAGTCGGTTATCCAACAAAGAGAAGTTGGAGTACACACGCATAGTTTCCAAAAAGCGCTAAAAAGTGCGCTTCGTGAAGCACCGGACGTTATCCTTATTGGAGAGATGCGTGATATCGAAACAATCCAGCAAGCGATCACAGCTGCTGAAACAGGACATTTAGTCTTCGCGACACTTCATACGAGAGGATGTGCAAATTCGATAAACAGAATCATCGATGCCTTCCCAACAGAACAACAAAATCAGATCAAAGCTCAGCTTTCAGAAAGTTTGAAAGCTGTATTCTGGCAAACACTTATCAAAACAAAAGATGGAAAAGGCCGTGTAGGAGCCTATGAAATAATGTTTGTAAACAACGCGGTTTCAAATTTGATAAGAAAATCAGCAACTCATCAAATAAATTCTGTAATAGAAACCTCATCGAAAGAAGGAATGCAAACCATGAAAAAGTCACTCACAGATCTTCTCGAATCAGGGCTTATTTCAGAGGAAAATGCTATGCTAAACATGCCGAAAGATTTCGAAGGATAAAACAAAAAATATGACACACACAATGTATAAAAATAAGAAAATTCTTGGAATAATTTTGACAGCTATATTTGCAATCACAATGTTCACAGGATTTTCACAAATTTCTTTTGCAGCTCCAACAAAAGAACAAACAATCAAAATAATGGAGCTACAACAAAAAATAGACGCAGCATATAAAGAATATCAGGGACCAAACGTGACCTTAGACCAAGCGAAGACTATGGGCACAAATATAGAAGCGATGGAAAAAGAACTGAAAGCTCTTAAAGAAGCAGCAAATGAAAATGATAAATACGACCTCAAAGATTTGAAATACAATGTAAATGAACAACTAAAATTACCGGGAGAAGATCAGCAAAAAACATATTTTTCTGACACAAAAAATCCACCAATAATAGCATTTATATTAAGCGTTATAAATTACGCGACGGGAATTATTGGAACAATCGCGATGATAATTTTCATAGTCGCAGGATTTATGTTGATAATCGCACAAGGAGATCAAACAAAAATAGACAAAGCAAAAGAGATAATCAAATATGCAGTTATTGGCTTGATTATAACATTCTTATCATACGTGATAACCATTTTCGTACAATCACTTTTCATCACACAAAGTGTAAATACGGCAGCAAATACAGCATCGACAACACAGCCAAAATAAAACAATGAAAAATAAAACAAAAAAAATTAGAAAAATCTTAAGCACAATAACTCTCACAAATATCATTGTCGCATTTTCTGCTTTGACAATGTCATTTTCAATGACAGTATTGGCAGCCGACCTCGACCCTGCAAAAATACAACAACTCGATAAAGCACTCGATGCTCAACACAGTGCTCCATGTATCACAGACGCAGACAGAACATCAGGTTGGATGATCTCCTTCATAGAAGAACCACTTTCTCTAGATGAAGACAAAACAAGTACAAAATTACAAACAAGATTATGCTACAGAAGCACACTAAGATTTATCAAATCAGATGGCGAAGAAAAAACAATCACAGAACTTGCGAATAAAACAACAGGTTGTTCCACGATCGCAGAAAATCTCGCAAATGACGAAGAGATGGTTTCAACCTACAAAGTTTCCTACAATTGTAGAGCAATTATGGCAATTTTGGGAAAAGGCGGAGCATCGTACATCGAAGGATATGTCGGGCTTATTTACAGATGGGCAGCAGGGCTTGTAGGACTTATAGCAACAGCAGTAATCATCATAAGCAGCATCCAGATCTCATTTTCAGGAGGTGAAGCCGAAGAGATTGGTAAAGCAAAAGGCAGAATCCTAAAATCTCTAGCAGGAATTGCCGTACTATTCCTTTCAGGACTTATTCTTTACACAGTAAATCCAACATTCTTCACAAGATAATATGAAAAATATATTTAAAAAATTATTGATACTGACTTTCATCGCTATATCTATATCAACAGCGGTAACAGTAACATACGCCGCTCCAACTACAGAGAAACCGGCCGCAACTACAGTAAAACAGCCATTCAAACCTTCACTGATTCCAAGGCCGACAAATCTACCTGGACCTGAAGCCACAGAAGAAACAAGAACAAAACTCGTGGATACAATTCTTCCAAGATTTGCAGTTGGAATGATAGGAATGACAGGAGGAATTGCCTTACTTATGATCGTCATCGGAGGAGTTCGTTATCTGGTTGCCTACGGAAACGAGGAAGCCGCAGGAAAAGGAAAAACACAAATTATTTGGGGAATTGTAGGAATGATTGTAGCGCTACTAGCCTACACAATCGTCACAGCAGTCACAAATATAAGGATAGATGGTAACGAAACACCGCCAACCTCAACAGCCACAACAAAATAAAAATGACACACTTTAAAACACTAAAATTAGCCGCCATCGTAGCATTTTTAAAACTATCAAGCATCGCAACAGCAATTGCGTCTCAACCGACTCTAGACTCACTGACACCACGCCCCGGTAGCACAACAGATTATTCAGATTTGAGTACAATAAAAAAGTTACCAAGCGTAACCATCGAAGCAGCAATTGCAGATGTAATAAAAACAATTTTAGGTTGGTCAATGATACTAAGTCTAGCAGCATTGGTCTTCATAGGAGTATATTTTTTGAAATCACGTGGAGAAGATGAGGACACTTCAAAAGCAAAAAACATGCTAAAATATTTACTGATTGGAATTTTAGTAATAGCATCAGCTTACGGAATAGTCTCAGGAATAGCACAAATTGATTTCTTTAAAGCGGCATAAAAAATGAGAAAACAACTTCAAAAAATAGCAAAATTCTTTAGTCTGATAGCTCTTGCAGCCATCATAAATATTGCTGTATCAGCATTCATAACAATGCCATCATTTGCATACACAATTCCTGAAGATTTGAGACCTATAAATGAACCACTTGATCTATCAAAAGACTTAGGAAACACAACTGCAGGAACAACATCAGGAACAATAATATTATTGCAAATCCTAGCAGGAGGTTTACTCTATTTTGCCGCTCCAATAGCCATAATAATAATAGTCATGACGGGTTCAAACATGGCAATGCTTGGAGCAGAACCTGAGAAAATCGAAGAAGCCAAACGCAGCCTGACATGGTCTGTACTTGGATTGCTTATAATAATCTTCTCTTACTCACTTGTAAGAATCATTATAAAAATAGCTCTTCAATCCGCAGCAAGCTAAATTTATTCTTCAATCCTAGGGAAAAGAACTTCAGCTTTTTGAATAATACTTCCTTCTTTTAATACACCCCATTTCAAAGAATCAAGTTTTATATCGTTGAAATCCGCACCAATTTGTTTCAAGATTTTTACTGAACACTCAGGCAAAATCGGAGCAAACAAAATTCCAACGAAACGAAGCAATTCAAGAAGATTATATAAAACTTCCGGAACTTTTTCAGGAGTTTCTTTCGCCATTGCCCAAGGTTTTTTATCATCAATATATTTGTTCCCAAGATTCACAATAGAAATCAAAGCTTCACATGCAACTTTAAAATCAAACCTCTCAAAAGCAGTTTTATACGCCTCTACGGACAACATAAGCAATTCATAAACACCAGCTCCATCCACCTCTTTAGGCACTTTCCCCTCACAATATCTATCCGTCATCATCACTACACGATTCACCAAATTCCCCATGCTATTCGCAAGTTCACTATTGAAAACCTCAAGAAATCTTTTATGAGAAAAGTCACCATCATCAGCAGTCGGAATTTCTTTAAGCAAATAATATCTCATCGCCTCACTTCCATATTTTTCGACATACTCAAGCGGATTCACTACATTTCCAAGGCTCTTGCTCATTTTTTGCCCCTCACTCGTCACAAATCCATGTACATAAATCGCTTTAGGTAGTCCGAGTCCGGCAGACAAAAGCATTCCGATCCAAATTCCTGCATGAAATCTCAAAATATCCTTTCCAATCAAATGCACATCACACGGCCAAAATTTCTTGAAAGTATCACTTTCATCCCCGTTTTCACCATCAGCATATCCAAGCGCAGTAATATAATTTGAAAGCGCATCACACCAAACATACATCACCTGAGAATCGTCATTTGGCACATCAACTCCCCATGGAAGCAAATCTTTCGGACGCGAAAAACTCACATCCTTTAGTCCCTCCTCCCCTATCAAGTTCAACATTTCATTTTTCCTGGCCTCAGGCAAAATCAACAATTTATCGCTTTCGATAGCCTTTTTTATCGCATCAGAATATTTTGAAAGTTTGAAAAAATAATTTTCTTCTTCAAGAGTTTTTGGTTTTTTCTTATGAATAGAGCAATTTCCTCCTTCATCCAAATCTTTTTCAGGGATAAAAGACTCACATCCGACGCAATAATTTCCTTTGTAAGTTCCCTTATAAATATCTCCGGCCTCAAACATTGCCGTCCAAATTTTCTTAGCACCTTTTTTATGATGCTCACTACTTGTACGTACAAAACCATCGTAAGCCAAATTCAAAATTCCTCTCAAATCTTCAAATTGTTTAGCATTAAAATCCACAAAATCTTTCGTATCCATTCCCTTCTCCTGCGCCGCTTCAAAAATTTTCACTCCATGTTCATCAGTTCCGGTAAGAAAAAACACACTGTCCCCTTTCGCACGATGATAACGAGTAAGCGCATCAGCTTGCACAAATTCAAGCGCGTGTCCGATATGTGGCGCCGCATTTACATACGCAATCGCCGTCGACAAATAAAATTTATTCATGCAAAAAGCTTACCCTGCAAGACAACTTTACGTCAAGGCATGAAAACGATGAAACTAATACCAATCCTTTTCAGTTTTATAAGTACTATACAAAGAGAAATTGAAAACCGGCATAAAGCTGTCGCGTTTCAAATTCACACTGATACTTTGTTTACTATTTCCACTATAACCGTTTGAAACAATTTCCGCATATTCACGAACCGTTTTATTGTCATACACGGCATTTTCACTCTGCCCATTTAAGACCTCTCCATTTTCACCAAAAAGCTCAATCCTAAAATATATTTTCGACATCGCAAGTTTTTCATCTTCATTAAATTTATCATCAAAAACCGCAGGATTCATAAGATTCGTAAGTGTCAAATAATTCAGCCTGTGTTCTTGCAAAAACGTAGAAATGGGATAACAACTTGCAGTACTTTGAACCTCACCATTCGCATAAATATAATGTTCTCTCGCCTCTGTATTCAAACAATTTCCAACAACAGTTTTCGCAATATCATCACCAAGATGAACTGCCTGCGCACCACTTCCATATCCAATACAAGTAATTTTATCCGTATACCTCTCCCCCTTATTTGCATTAGCATTAGCATTAGCACTACAATTAACGCTTCCAAACCAAGAAGGTCTTTTTGCATCAGTCACATTTTTTTTGGCATTAAGCCCCTCACCCTGCGCCCAAGTAGAAAGGGCGGTAAAATCACTGATAGATTCTGTTTTATTTTTAACAGCGTTATCATTTGATATTCCCAAAATCTTCCACCTCAAAATATCCCATCCACTAAGATTAAATCCTTTTTTACCCTTTACTTTAAGATCATTCGTCGGATTAAAAATTCCATAAAATTCAACTGTAAAATTCTGGACTTTATGCTCTTTATAGTCATTACCTACAACAAAAAGCGGAATAGTTATCGACTCATTTAAATCAAGAATATCATAAAAAGCAGTCAGATCTATTTCTGCACTACCCTTATCAAAATCAGATCCGAAACACGGATAAGCATTACAAGTATTATCAACTTTATATTCAGTCACAACTTTTTTTTCGTCATCGATTTGTAGCGGAACAAAATCTTTCCCATTAGTTTCCCACCCTGGAAGATTATGTTTTATATTGTAAAGTGAAACCTCAATTCCAGACTCAGCTCCATAATAAGCCATTCCGGCATCAAGAACTTCACGAGTCGTATAAATTTCACGTAAAACAAGTGAAGAAAGCGCAAGAGAAACAGACATAAGAACTCCCATCACAAGAAGTGCCGTCAAAAGTGCACTTCCGCTTTTTTCAAAAATTCCACTAATTTTCAGATTTAATTTGCGCATTTTTTAACTAAAACTTGATTATAAATTCTTGAAGAAATAGCCGTTTCAAAAGAAACACTGAACAATTCTCCATTGAATTTTTCTTTTTCAAAAACAGCTTTCACAAGGACAAAAGGCTGAAACTGATAAGCATCTTTAAATACATTTTGGAGGTCATAAGGATCAAGATGAGGATAAGCAAAAACTTGAAATTCTTTCACATTAACAACAGGAGAATTCAAAGTAATTTCATTACCAATGCTTTTTGAAACCTTTATAACACCGCGAGTTTTTTCCACTCCCGAAGTTTCACCATATTTCACATCATCTTGAAAAATTTTAGTAACAGAACCACCATCTTTCGAGATCATATAAATTTCATTTTTTGAGCCATTTAACAATATCGGATTACTACACACTCCTCCATAAACATTATTCCCATAATCCACAATTCCCTCTCTCAATTCCGCAACAACAGTATCAAAAACTCTTCTTGCATCTGAATACATAATACGATAATCATTTGCCTCTTTAAGAGATCTTACAATCCCGGAATAAGAACCGATCAAAATCGACATAAACATCGCAAATATTCCAAGCGCGATAAGCGTTTCTACAAGGGTAAATCCTCTTTTTAATTTATTTTTTATCATAAAGCTCCACCTTTCCAATTAGTGAATATTTCATTTAAATTTACTTCTTTTTCAGATCCATCTTTCCAGAAAACTTTCGAAACGACTCTCACGTAATCGCTACAATCAGCCATGATTTGTCCTTTCGCACAATCGTAAGAATAAACATAAAGAACACGTTTAAATCCATTTATTTTATTTTCTTGTGCTTCAATTTCACTATTTATAGAAATAACTTCCCATGGAGCATAAGTTTTCATTATTCCATCTTCGACCTTGGATTCATTTATCGGAGAATTATCAAAAACATTTTTTGTAACAATTTCATACATATTGCCTTTCAAAGGATCAACATTTTTTTTAAATCCACTTCCCCAAATTTTCTGAATTTTCTGATTAATATCTCCATCAAGCCAATCTTGATTATGTAACCAATTCGTATCACGAATATTTCTAAAAGCCTCAAGCCCTTCTTGAGCATAATAATAAGCCTGCAAAGTTTTCACATTATTTTTATTTGATTGAACAATCGTGACAAGCAAATTTGTCGCCGAAACAATAGCAACAGTCAAAATCGAAATCCCGATAAGCACCTCTGTAAGGGTAAATCCTCTTTTTTTACTGATTTTCTTAAGAAAACTTTTCATATATTTATTTAGAAATAGTTCCAACTCCGGAAACAAAATCAAAGAAAACACTTTTTTGATACTCAGGATTATTATCACCATAACTTATATCAATTTTCATACCAAAAATAGGCAAAGGACCTTGCGCACCGGCCTGAGTTATATCGGCATTTTTCACCTGTCCATCCACTAAAACTTGAATTTTTCCATCTGGTGGCAAAAATTTAACCTCAAGAGACTGAGAAACTTGCGTTTTCACTCCACCTTCCGAAAAATTTCCGATCGAAACATTATCAATTTTGATAAGAGCATCCAACTCAAATAAATTCTTTTGAATTACAGTACCATTGGTAACATCTTTACACCCTTTGTATTCCCAAGAATCACCTACAAAAATTTTCTTACCACTAAAATTTTTTTGGGACATATAAGCTAAAAATTCACCATCAACACTTTTTTCAAATAAAACTATAAAACATTTCGAATCAAAAACATCTTTTTTCAAAACCGTTTCAACACCGGAATTTCCAGAAACCTTATCCAACTCAGTCCTTATTTCCTCAGCCCTTTGACCTTTATAAGAACCTAACATCGCCTTATCTCTTTGAGAATAAATTTGTGCAATGATGCTATCAGCAGACAGATTAAGAATAGTGCTTTTTCTATATTGCAAATATCCACCTACAGATAAAACAGCCAATGCGGCAACAAGCCCCATAACGACTATAATTTCTACTAGCGTAAATCCACTTCGAGAAAATCCTGATTGTTTTTTAACTTCCAACAACATTGCTAAGATTAAAGATAGGGGCCATGATCGCAAGCGCCAAAAGCGCTACAAAAAGACCGACAAACAAAATCATTACAGGTTCAAAAACAGATGAAATCTTTTTAAGTCCATTATCAATTTCTCTTTGATATTGATCTGCAATTTTCTCGGAAATTTTTCCAAGACTGGCAGAAGATTCACCTACATTCAACATTTGTACAACTTCAGCAGGGAAAAGAAAATTACTGTCCATCAAGCTTTCAGAAATTTTTCTACCATCACGCACGGCACTCATAACTTCCTGAGTTTTCAGTTTATAAAGTTTATTTGAAATAGCACCTCCTGTGATAGAAATCGCTCTGATAACAGGAAGTCCAGCCTCAATAAGAAGACCTACCAAACTAACAAACTGCAAAACATAAAGTTTTCGTAAAAGTCCTCCGACGATAGGAAATTTAAGTTTAAAATAATCCCATCTATAAGCCCCATAATCACTTCCAACATAAACATTGAAAGTCCCATAAAAAACAAGGACTCCAGCCAAAATTGCCCACCAATAACCTGTAACAGCTCTCTGTAAATTTAGCAAAACTTTTGTAGCCAAAGGAAGATTCGCTTCAGTAACTCCACCTTGTGTAAGCAAACTCATCAAGCTTGGGAAAACCCAAACAAGCATACCAATCGAAACCAATACAAGTACACACAAAACAGCAATCGGATAAACCGCTGCGCCCCAAAGCTTTAAATATAAATCATGATTTTTATCAAGCTGAGCGGAAAGTTTGAAAAGCATTGTATTAAGTTTTCCTGTTTCCTCTCCGGCACGCACAATCCCAATCTCGGATTCTTCAAAAATCGTTTCAAATCTACTCATACTATCGGCCAAAGTAGAACCATGCTCACAACTATGAGCCAACGTATTCAAAATACGACCAAGTCTTGGATTTTCAGTTCTTGCAGCAAGAGATTTAGTCGCAGCCACAACTGGAATTCCAGCATCCACCATCACTGCGAGCATATGGAAAAAATAAGATTTATCTTTAAGTCCAACACTTGAACGATCTATGAAAAAATCATTCAACTTCACAAAAAGTCCTGCATTTTCATTATTATAAACTCCATAAATTACATTATCAGCAATAATTTCTTTTGAATTTTTAACTTTATTCAAAACTTCATATCCGCTTTCCGAAGCCCCAGCCACAACAAAGTCAGTATCGCTAACCGACTGATTTTTTACATTATTTTCCATAAATTCAAAAGTTCAATAATTATTTTTTAAGATAAAAAGCCTGCATTGAAAGAGAAAAAGTTGCTCTCGTAGAATCTAGCAAATCAGTTTTTCCAAGCTGAACGCTTATACTATCAACGATAAGAACTCTCGCATTTTGCTCAAGACTTTCAAGAAATGAGACAAGATCATTATAACTTCCTTCAAAACTTGCATTGATTCGAAGCGAACCAACTCCTTCTTTACTTGAAGCCCCTTTTCCAAAACCTATAGAATTCAATTTAATATCATGAATTTTAGAAGTATCGATAATATCTCTAATAATCTGATCTTGAGCTACATCTTTCGGAACAGACTTAAGAAGCTCTGTTTTCTTCACCTCACTGGACAAATCAAGTTCTTTTTCCGCCTTTGTCATCTCTACAACTTTGGCTTTGCTTTCCTCAATCTGCAAATTTTTACTTGTAATATCTGCATTCATTTGGCTTACCTCGGAAGATAGTCCTTTTGTATAAAATACATATCCAAACACAACAAGAATGATCAGAAAAATACCGACAATAGAGCCTTTATTGCTATTCCCTTCAACATATATCTGCTGATCTTGTACATTTTGTTCTAACATATTTTTGTTTTTATTTTAGTAATTTTTTTTAAATTTATCTTGAAACTTTATTTACATTATCAGTTGTAGCGCTTGAAGAAGGCACATCAACACTTCCAAAATCGGCATCACTAAGAGACACATCAGCACTATTTGAAAGATATTTCATACTCAAAAGAAAAGTCAAAATTTGATTACCTTTCTCATCAACTCCATTTGAAATTGAGGGAACAAAAGCTTCAGTAAAATATTTACTCGAATTAAAAGCTTTTATAACATCCGCAACATCAAAATATGGATTTTCAGAAGTTTCAGTTGTTTTCACATTCATTGAGATTTCATCATTTGACGATCCGGAATACGAAAGAACCGTGATTACAGGGATTCCATCAACCTTAGGAATCGTCATTCTGATTTTTTTGATAACACTGGACCATTCTATAATTCCTTCATTTTTCAGCTCATTGATAGTCTTTTTTGCATTTATAGATTCCAAGACTTGCTTGTTTTCATACTGTAAAACCTGTTTTCCATAATCAGAAAGAAGCACGTCAGCCTGAAGAACTTCATCTGAAAGCGCAGATTTTTGCCACGACAAATACACATTGTATCCACCAAAAGCAACAACAGCTATTATTCCTAACATCATTAACGTAGAGAACCTTTTCATTTTGTTTTTGTTTTAATATTTACTTTCATATAATTCTACCACATTTGAAGCCAAAAAACAATAGCCTAGAGACAAAATTTCATGATATAATCCACCCATGAAAAAATTTACAGTCATAAACGAAGGATTTACATGTGAGAAATGCGACGAAGTAAATCCAAAAGCAATAAAAACATGCAGAAATCATTGCAAAAAATGTCTATATTCAAAACACGTAGATTTGAAATACCCTGGAGACAGAATGTCTCTATGTCTAGGAATGATGCCACCTGTTTTTGTTGAGCTGGATAAGAAAAAAGGCTGGATGATTACCCACAAATGCGAAACGTGCGGAGAAATAAAAAGAAACAAAGCGGCAGAAGAAGACAATCTCGATCTTTTATCATCTATGATTTTCGAACAAAACAAAAAAACTTATGAACATTCAAGAGGCCAAAAAGCTGGAGAAAAGCATCTTTGAATCTCTCTCTAAAAACATCAAAAAAGGCGAAAAAGTCATTTTAGGACTTTCAGGAGGCCCCGATTCCGTATTCCTTTTTGAAATGCTAAAAAAATTCGCAGAAAAAATAAAGATCAAAATCATTGCCGCACACGTAAATCATATGCTTCGAGAAATCGATAGCGAAAAAGATGAAAAATTCGTAAAAGATTTGGCAAAAAAATACAAAATAGAAATAAGAATTTTAAAAAAAGATATCACCAAAGTAAGCAAAAAACTGGGTCGTGGACTTGAAGAAACGGGTAGGCAGGTTCGCCATGAATTTTTCGCAAAACTCGCTAAAGAACTAAAAACAAATATTGTTCTAACAGCGCATCACGCAGACGACAATCTCGAAACAATTCTTTTAAACATCGCTCGCGGTGCAGGCCTTAAGGGACTTCTTGGCATGGAAGAAAAAATAGAACACAAAATTTCCAACATAAATCTTTCCTTCATCAAACCACTCTTACAGATCCCAAAAGATAAAATAGAAGATTATCTTTTGCACAAAAAAATTGAATTTGTAAAAGATTTAAGCAACTTAGATGAAAAATTCAACAGAAATTTAATCAGAAGTAAAATCGTTCCACAATTTAAAAAGATCAATAAAAACATTCTTGAAACAGTCTCAAAAAACGTAAAAAATATCGAAGAGACTTTGGAATTCCTTGACCATGAGGCAAAAAAATTCATAAAAAAATCTGAAAAATTTCTAAAAGAAAAAAACACACTCGTCGCAAAAGATTTTCGTGAAACAAATAAAGCTCTTAAAAAAGCCATAATTCGCGAATTATACAAAGTAAACGCAAAGACACTAAAAGATTTCGGAAACGCACAAATAGATGAAATCCTAAAAGTCCTCGAAAAAAACATAGGAAACAAAAGCAAAAAAATAGGACCTATCACTTTCTCGGTAAACAAAAACAAGATCAAAGTTTCGATTGAAAAAAAACGCAAAAAAGTCCAATATTAGAGAAGTCAAAAAACATTAAAAATATTAAAAATAAATATGCCAAACATCTCCTCTCCAAACAGACCAAGGAATACGATTTTATATTTAGTTGTAGCCGCTCTTTTGATATCAGCAGGACTAATGATTTTCGATACAAGAACACCGAATGAAAAAGAAATTACACTAAACACATTTGTAGACGAAGCAAAATCAGGACTAATAAGCAAAATTACAGTTTCAGACAATAAAATAAATTTAGAACTTGTCGATGGAGCAAAACAATTCACAAATAAAGAAGCTGGTACAAATCTATATGAATTGCTAGGGCAAGCCGGAGTTCCAAACGACATAATTTCAAAACTTCCAATCTATGTCGAAGACAATGCATCTTCAGGATTTTGGTCAAACATCCTAATAAGCATTATTCCATTTTTATTGATTGTTGCATTTTTTGGCTTCATGATGCGTTCAGCACAATCAAGCAACAACCAAGCAATGTCATTTGGAAAATCAAAAGCAAAACTTTTTGACAAAGAAAAACAAAAAACAACATTTGAAGATGTAGCCGGAGCAGATGAAGCAAAAGCTGAACTTGTTGAGGTCGTAGATTTCTTGAAACATCCACAAAAATACAGAGCAATGGGCGCAAAAATTCCAAAAGGAGTTATGTTAATAGGATCTCCTGGAACAGGAAAAACACTCCTTGCAAGAGCTGTAGCCGGAGAAGCTGACGTTCCATTTTTCAATATTTCAGGTTCTGAATTTGTTGAAATGTTTGTGGGAGTTGGAGCATCACGCGTACGAGATCTTTTCACAAAAGCAAAACGCAACGCACCATGTATCATCTTTATAGATGAAATCGACGCTGTAGGCCGACATAGAGGCGCAGGAATGGGAGGAGGACACGATGAAAGAGAACAGACATTAAACCAAATTCTTACAGAAATGGATGGATTTGAAACAGGCACAAACGTAATAGTTATCGCTG
>CALRHQ010000002.1 GCA_943359415.1 Candidatus Peribacteria bacterium | reverse complement strand
AAAACAAAAACAAAATGGCTATAAGAAAATTTCTAGACTGCATGGCTAACTACAGCAAAAATCTATCTTCAAAAGAGAATAGATTTTTGCATGAAGAAGCCGCCCCAAAAAGCTCAAAAGCAGAAGCTCCAAAAGAGCCAAAAGAGATGAATCATGAACAATTCAAAAAATTTCTTGAAGAAAAAACAGAGATCAAAATCGGAAATAAAACATCTCAAGAATCAGATGACACAAAACAAAGATTTGTATTCAAAATAAATGGGCTTGAAAGAAGTTTTTTATGGTCACAAAAATTTGAAGACACAATAAAAACACTGAACGATGCAGAGAAAATCAAGCAAGCGGTTTATAAAGAACTTGCAAGAATTGTAGAAAAAGAAGGGATTGAAGAAGTATTAAAAAGATTGAAAGCAGAATTGAATCAACTTAGCGACGACACTGCATCGATATTGAAAGGTTCATTAAATCTGGATTTTCTTAAAAGACAACAAGAACAATTAAAAAAAGGAGAACTGACAAAACTATCAGCCGCAGGCGCTCCAGCAGAACCTGAAGCTCCAGCTCCAGCTCCAGCACCAGCTCCAGCTCCAGCACCAGCTCCAGCTCCAGCTCCAGCTCCAGCTCCAGCTCCAGCTCCAGCTCCAGCTCCAGCACCAGAAAAAGAAAAAACAATACACGAAAAAACTCTAGAATTAGCAGACGCAGCACGAGAAAAAGCAAAAGAATCATACGCAAAAGCAAACAAAGAAACCAATCCACCAAATCCAGACAAACCGCTTGCAGCAATACAAGATGCATTAGCAGCAGACAAAGCACCCATAAAACACCCAAGCGGGGCAATAGAAACAGGAGAACGATCTCCAGCGACGGGCGTATACCTATTAAAACTGGGCCAAAGAATTTATCCAAATGGCCAAATAGAAGAAGGCGAATTTGATGAAGACGTAAAACTTAAAAATGGTCGCGCAATATCTAATGATGGAACAATCTCAGAAGGAAAATGGGAAGGTGGTGGGCTTAGCGATGGTCAAATAATATATAAAGACGGTACTATAACAATAATTAAAGAGAACACAGTAGTCAAAACTATCGCACCGTTAGTCGCTACAGCAGAAAAATCAGCAACACCAGCACCAACTCCAAGTCCAGCTGCAAAACAAGCTCCAGTTGAAGTAGCCACAGAAAATGAAATAGTAAGAAATGCTATACAAATTGCCGATGAGGCTGCAAGATTGGCAAATGAAGCAACTACCTCTGCAAAAGATGCAGGAGATAGGGATCCAGGAGAAGGTGAGAAAAAAGAAACAAGTACATCAAAAAAGAAAGTAGTACGTATAGGAATAGTCGACGAAAATGGGAAATTTATTGAAGGAACAGCAGTATATAAAAACAGTACATTTAAAGGATACTTCGACCCAGAAACAAAGCAAATAACATTTGGAGAAATAACATTTTCCGACAAACGCATACATGTAGGTAAATTTTCCGGAAAAGGATGGCTTGAAAAAGGAAGATCTATCTCTGCAGACAAAGCAACAGTAGAAGAAGGTAATTTTTATGAAAAAGGAGGCCTTCAAGAAGGTAGACGCATAACAACACTAGCTACAGGAAAACAAATAGAAGAAGGACAATTTGATATAAACACAGGTCGTCTATTAAAAGGGAAAATAACATATGCTGACGGCCATACAGATATAGGAGAATGGGATGCTAAAGGCAAACCAGTTGGAGAAATAAAAACAACTGCAGCCAAAGCCACTGCAACCGCTCCAATCGAAACACCAAAAACATTAGATGAAAATCTAGATGCGCTTAAAGTAGCAGGAATAATCATAGAAACACCAAAAGACAAAATATCATTAAATAAAGACCAAGTTCAGAAACTTATAGACACAACTAAAGAGCTTGAAACAAATATTCTTCAAGCACAAAATTCAGGAGAAATAAGGGCCGCTATGCAAAAAGCAGGCAAGATTTTGAAACAAGAATCAAGCACTACAAAGGTAGACAAAATCACATTCACAAATCTAGGCATAACTTGGGAAAATGGAAGTCATGAAGGTTTCGCAAAAGACGAACCTGACATGGCAAAATTAGTTAAAAAAGCAATAAAATTCAAAGAAAAAACTCAAGGCAAAGATTCACAAGAATTCAATCTATTTCGAAAAAATGATAAAGAATTCACTGAACAAACTAAAAGATTAAAAGAAAGGCAAGTAATGGATATTGATGCATGGCAAGAACTTTTTGAAAAAGATTATCCTATCCATGAATCGGTATACAAACTCGATGAAGATGGAATCGAGAACAAATGGAAACACATAAAAGGACACGGAAGAGTTGATAAAATCCTTACAAACACAGAAGGTCCATTCAAATTGGATAAAGGCCAAACAGGGAAATTTATCGCACAAGCTCTAACCGACCATATTTTTTCAGACAAAACTGTTACTTTTGAAGATATTTTCAAATTCGCAGGAAAATATAACAAGAATTTTCCTCAAAGTTATGGAGATTTCATGAAAACATTTAAACAACTTTTCAATGATCCAAAAAACATAGGACCAGACGGAAGGGCAACAGGAGAATTAAGAAAAATGTTTGACGAAATCATTCACCCTACTCTAGAACTTCTTGATGCCATAACAAAACTTGAATACAAAGAAGTTAAAGAAATAACAGAAAGACGTGAAAAAGAGGCAAAAATGGGAAAAGAATGGGCGAAAGAATCAAAAGAAGCAGAAGGGCTTTCAGCTGAACAACAACTTGTAAGAACAAATCTTTACGAGATGTTCCAGTATTCAGAAAGAGAACCTGAAAAATGGGAACAACTAATGGGATGGATCGGAGGAGCAAAAGACGAAATCCCTGTCATGACAGATATAAACGGAGAAACAAAATATCTGGATAGAGGAATTTTCAGACGTTCATACGATCCAAAAGCCGCATACAAGATACTTCTTGAAACACGCGGAGCATACACTGTCGATAAAGACGACAACAGGATAATCGACCAAGCAAAGATGCTTGAAGAGGTAAACAAAATGATTCGCCTCGGAGGAATAAGTATAGCAATGCAAAAATTAATGCTTCAAGAAAAGAAACCACTTGAAGAATTACAAAAAGATCCAACATACAAAGACAAACTCAAAGCACTTGTTCCATCTCCACTTGGCGCCCTAAATGCTCCAGGCCTTATAACTCAGGAACACACTGAAGCATTCCAGCTTGGATTCATCATCTCTCAGGAAATGAAGGCAAATAGAGAAGTCGAAGATATCCAAAAAGAATTACAAAACGAGGACAAGAAATTACCAGAAGATCAAAAAAATCCTATGATCGCAGGAATACTGAAAGACCTTGAGAAACAAGGAATTTCAAAAGATGATATCGCACTATTGGAAGATAAAAACTTACTAATGGGTGGCGCAATTTTCAAAAATTGGGAATTCGATTCAGCGGGAATAGCAGCAAGCAAACAAATAACAGTAAGACCTGGACTCACCCTAAGTGTCGGATTAGCAAAATCAGGCACACAATTAGCAAACGGATGGAATATGGGAGCCGCGTTAACCTACAGAATATACGAAGGAGAAAATTTCAAAGCGGGAGTTACAGCAGAATTCAACATGGATCCATCTGATCCAAGCTTCGGTGGAGGACTTGGGGCAAACGCTTCATGGGAAGATGTCCTTGGAGCAAAACTCACACTATTGGCCGGAGGACATTATGGGAAAAATGGATTAACGCTAGGAGTCGGAGTAATTATCACACGCAGAAACGTAGGATTAAGAATCGCAGAAAACAAAGCAAATATCGAAAAAGAAACAGGACTTGCCTCTCCGGAATGGGAAGCATTCAAGTCTTCACAAGGAAAACCTATTGAAGATAGATACAAACTTCTTCAAAAAGTTACAAAACTATATTCGGTTCTTGTACAACCACTTGAATCGACATTCAATGCCACACACGAAGACGTAGTTTATTTGATAGACAGCTACAAAGACAAAATAACAGACCAAGCCGTCGACAAGATAGCAAGTTCTCCATGGGAATTCTTCCACGGAGGTGGACTTATGGTGACACCATACCCACCTATGCTGATGCCGGTATTTGTCTTCAAGATCGGATCTGCAAAAGTCTACATTCCAAACAGAAGCGAAATCGGAAAGATGAGAGACTCTATGTCCGACAAGATGATGCAATTAAAATTAAGAAAAGCAGTAGAAGATGCAGACAAGAGAATGGCTGAATCAAAACCTATAGTAGTAAATGGATCTCAGGTACAAGCAGAAGGCGCAGCAGAAACAAAAACAGAATTCACACCAGCCGACCAAACAGGAACACAGTCATATTCTCCTGATGGAAGACTTCGAACCATAATCACAGGCAAGACATTCGAATTTGCGAAAAATCTTGCAGAAGCAGAAGAAATAGCACCTGCAGAAGGGAAAGAACCTGCAGAAGAAATAGTACCAAAAACAGAAGCTGAAAAAGCAAAAGACTTCAACGATAAACTAAGACAAGCGGTTGAAGTACAACTTGGTGAAGAAAAAGATGGCAGACGTGAACTAAAAATATTAAACACTCACAACAAAGACATCGAAGTATATATCGATCCAAATTTGGACGTAGAAGAACTTGGACTAAAAGTTGAAGGAGGAAAATTGATGCTTCTAGGAAACACGGACAATCTCGTAATCACACGCGAAAGATTTTTCATGCCATTCAATTCACAAAAAAGTGCAAGCAATATAAAAGACATAATTGTTCTAAGAAACAAAGGTTCAGTTGCAGGTGACATCACAAGAGAATGGATAGAAAAACATTCAGGCTCATATGCTGAAAAACTTGAGGGAGATTTAGGATTCTCACTTGAAAAAGGATACGGAAAATCAGAACAAAAAAATCTAAAAGGAGAAGAAAAATTAACAGGTGAAGAAGAAACAGAACTAAAAACAGTTTCAACAAAAAAAGCTGAAGTTTCAAAAAAACGACAAGAAGCGTTAGATGCGAGAAAAGCAGAAATAGCAAGAATAAAAGCAGAAACAGAGACAAGAAACAAAGGATTCAAAACAAGAAAAACTGAAAGAGCAACCCGTGCAAAAGAAACTGTAGAAATGGACAAATCTGCAGATAGAAGACATAAAGCAATAGGTGCGATCGATCAAGCACAGTATGAGGCCCAAAAGCGTCCTGCTGCATATTGGCAAGATATTTCAAAACTAACTATAGACAAAAAATTTCAGGAAAAACTTGGCCTTATCACAGACGATGATGATAAAATAAAACAACTCATAATAGAATCATCAAAAGAAAAAGATTCAAAAGGAAATCTGAAATATCCAGCATTACAAGATATAGCAAAGCCTGGACATGAAGCAGAACTGGACCATGCAATGATTATAGTACTAAATGAATGGTTCCTTCCTCTATACAAAAAAGGCACAGAAGGAGACAAAGAAATACACAACTTACTTGAAAGAACAGACAAAAAAGGCAAAAAACATGGAAGAATTCCATTTGCAGAACGTATACTTAAAGAATCTTTCGAGAAATCAATTAAAGAAATCAATGCACGTCTTCCTGCAGGTAAAAAAATAACTATTTCAGCAGAAGATGCAGCAAAACAAGTCACAGAAAAAATATACGAAAAAATCAGAGAAAAAGATTTCAAATTTAGCGATCTAAAATGGACAGGAGAAGACAGCGACGTAGAAGACGTTGAAACAGACGCAATTTTATTCTCAACAACAAGAAAGAAAGGAGGTAAAAAAGGAGAAGGAACACTAACAAAAACAATCGCCTACAAAACCCTTACTCAAAACTGGGGAAAAATGGAACTAAACCATGGCTTCATAAAAGACGCCATAAAAGAATATGACATAAACAGCAAAGACCCAGAAGACAAACAAATCGCACGACTTCTTCTAGAAATGGCCAGCCCATCTCCGGAACAAAACATAGACACAGCAGAGAAAGCAGAAAAATTCCTAAGATCACCACTAGCGATAAAACTAGCAAGTTTGGAAACACTGATGCTTATTCCTGAATTAGGAAAAACGAAATTCGACAAGATCTCAGAACTTTACGAAAACATAGCAGATCCGAAAAAATTCGCAGAACTATTTGCAAAACCTGAATACCAAGAAGCATTAAAAGCGTACAAAAAAATTGTTCAGGATGTAAGAGATGCTGAACTAGAAGGCAGAGCGTATGAAGCACCATTCAACCGTGGAAGTGATCAATACGTTCTAAAATTGACAATGAAATCGAGCATAAAAGCCGGCGCATACGCACGTTGTGCAAACGGAAGCTTCTCTGTAAAAGAAGATGGTGAAGTTCAAATATTCAAGACTCAAAAACCAGGTGAAATACCGGTTTCTCCAGAATATCCACAACCGCTCGAACCTGAAGTACCGGAAGAACCAATCGCGCTATTTTCAGAATCGACAGAAATAGTTAAATCAAAACAAAGCAAATCAGTAGTCACTGCCGCAATTACTGGACTAAACCAAGATGAGGAGAAACCTGAGCCAAAACAAGAAGTTCACGACAAACAAGCAAAACAAGGTGCAGCAGGAACAGTGGTCGAAGACAAACAGGCAGCCCAAGGCGCAGCGCTAGGAAATCCAGCACCAAGCGGAACAACTTATACCGCTCCGGGAGAAAATAAAGGAACAGGCCTATCGCATTAAAAATAATAAATAAAATAATAAAAAACAAAATGAAAATATTCAAAAAAATTAGCCTGACAACCATTATCATCTCAATGCTGATGTCAGCTTATCCAACAAACAATGCCTACGCCGTAGACTACCAAAACATCTCGGTATTCTCTCCTCAAAACAGAGCCACAGTAGAATACAAAGATGGAGTGCAAGGATTAAGCTACACAAGTTTCAATAATTTCTTGAACAATCCAAATATCCCTGGGGCATTCAAAAACGACGAGAGACAATTCATCGTAGGTAAAAATTGTGGACAATCAGCAACAGATTGTGGATCAAAACCATATTACAATACTTTAGAGCAAGGGATAAAAGAAGGAGACACAGTAAGATTTGCTGTATATTTTCACAACAATGGAGGTGATCCATACGTAAAAGAAACAAGCGTAAAAAGTATCCAAGATGCAACAAACGTAAAAATCGGAGTAGTTTTTGACAAACAGGATCCAAACGCGCAATTCGCACAAGATTGGCTAAGACCACAAGGATATATTTACGCCGATAATAACCAATATAGAACAACAATAACAGACGCAAATTCTGTTATAAAAAATCAAGATGGCAGCGAATTAAAGACAGCGACAGACGACATGGCGATTATGCTTGGAGAAAAAGGTCTATACTTAGAACCTGTAAAGGATAGCGCTTGGCTTTGGAATAAAAATGCAAATTTTGACAAAACGGTAAAAGTCGGCGATGAAATGACATTCACAGCAGACTCAAATGAGACACCAATCTCTCCGGCAACAAAAACTAACTTAGCCAAAACAAAAGTTACTGCAATAGATTATTCTCCAACAGAAATGTCGATCACATTCGACCGCCTTCCAGGATGTTTCCGTTACAGTGGATTTGTATATTTTGACGTAAAGGTTGTAAAAAAACCTGTGGAAAAATCAATTTGTACAGCACTTAAAATCACAAAAACAGATTTCACCGATCCCCTACTTTCACCTGAAACAGCATCTAAGATTTCAGCAACTCCAACATTTGCACCAACAAACAAAGCCCAGGACACGACAGAAATTTTATGGAGTTCAACTGACAAAACAGGAAAATTTTGGAAAAAAGCATACACAGCGGCACAAAGCAAATACAAATATCTAGACATAACAGGTTCTGGAAATCCACAATACAATCAAACAACTTCGCTGCCTGATGAAGAAATCTACTACACAGGCTATGGAGAAATCAAAGCAGAACTCAAAAACGTAGACAAAACTCTTATAGGTGAAAAATGTACCGCTAAATTCACGCTCGTAAAACCTCAAAAATGTGCGGAACTACAAGTAAATTATCCACTGCAAGCCACAGAAGGAATTATTTCCGACTTCGCAGCAAAAGCAATAAATGAAGACAAAAGCCAATTCTCAGGCCAAATAAAATACTGGGTGGACAAACCGGAAAACGGAAAATTTTACACAAATCCTCCGGCGGAATATCCATACATGAATCAACCATATAACATCGCTCCATTTGGATCTCCAGAAGGAGGACTGCAAAAGAAAACAAAAAAAACAGGACAAACAGGAACACAAACAACTACAATCAACCAACAAACGTGGACACATTTCGTCGGCCTTAAAGCAGGCGAAAAAATCCACGTTCAAGCATACGACAAAACTGGAAAAATTGACGTCACAAAGTGTCAGCAAGACTTCACCATAAGCGAAGCTCCACAATGTAAAAGTATTATCTTAAACAAAGATTTAGTAATCACAGAAGGCCAATTATCAACATTCTCTGCAATAGGTCGAGACGCGAAAGGAAAAACATACAACGGAAAAATCACATATTCAGTACCTGCAGAATATGGAACATTTTACACAGATCCAAATGATCCAGCTGTAAAAGCCGCAAAAGCAAACACATCTCAAAAATCAAAACAATACGATGACACAAACGTAGGAAATCTTGATCTTGCGAAACCGATTGGAGGAGAATTTTGTGAAAATTCAACACAAAAACCAAAAGATTTAACACCTCTGATCATAAAAGATCCAAACCTTATTCCGTTTGCAATTGATATTTTAATAGACAGCATGTACGGAAAAATGTCAGCAAAATCAATGGAACAAATTATGCAACAAAGTGGCGGATCACAATTCTTTATAGATCCAAATACGTCAGACTTAGTAAATCCGTTATATCCAACCGGCCAAACAACAAATCCTGGCCAAAACAACGTATTCAATGCTCTTGATGCAGGAAAATTAACACAAGCAAACAAAATAAAAGCATCAGAATTAAACAAAAAAATACTAAAAGTAAAAGCCGGAGACCCCCAACAAGTAGGTTCAACAATCACAGTTGATCCAAATACAAAAGTATATTTTGTTCCAAAAAAAGGATCTGACGGTAAAAAAGTTATTTCACTATACATAAACTGTACATCTGAAGGAGTATGCAGCAAATCATTCGAAATAGTTCCTGCTCCAAAAGAAAAACCTATAGTTTGTGAAGCGGCAGGAGTTACTGCAACCGATCTTGTGACAAAAAAACAAGTTTCATGTCTCAAAAAAGGAGAATATTTGGTAAACGCAGGATTTTATTCCGACAAGCCACAAGGAAAATCTGTAGCAAAACCATCAGACACATCTGTGAAATGGGAATCCACAGATCCAAACGGATTATTCTACGATGCATCTCCACAAGCACCAAAGAATCAAGTTGGATCAAAACAAAAAATTGCATCAGCACACCTTACTGTTAAATACATCGGTGAAGGAAAAGTGACTGCAACACTCGTCGCAATAAATGGAAAACCATATACAGAAAAAGCATGTTCTGCATTTGTAGTTCCATGTACAAAATATTGTTCATCAATTTTATTCAACTACAATTCGACGACTATTCCAAAAAATTCATCACCACTAGTTATAGAAGAAGACATGAAGTTTTCACTTAAATTAACGACAAAAGATAATCAAGGAGACACCCTTCCGGAAGATACAAAATTCAAATGGGTATGGAATACAAATGGAACAGTTACAGATTCAAAAGGGAACAAAAATACAAAACCGGGAGAATTCACAACTACAGCCGAAAATCTTCCATTGGCATTCTCAGGAACTGATAAAGCAGGTCAAATTACCGTAACAATAGATCCATCAAGTTCTATTACTCCGGCAGCATGTAAAGCCGATTTATCAATCTTGAAACCTGAAGAGCCTTTGATGTGTAAAGAAATAAAAGTGGTCGACAATACCACAAATCAAGCCCCAACACTTGTTCCAAACCAGATCTACCAAATAAGAGCAACAACCGAATATTCAAAGATAGGAACAACAGATAAAAATAGATTCTCAGTAGATTCAAATGTGGGAACGATTATAAATCTCGACAAAAATTGGTGGCAACAATATCTTACATTAAACGCCCTTAAAACTGCAGGTGGTCTTACAAAAGAAATTGTCGAAAAATCAATCCAAACACTTCCTTTCACAGACGTACCAAACGAAGGCTCAGCCTTTCTTGTAACATACAGCAACACAAAAATTTCCGTAGCAAATGCACTACGAGTAAAAGCTGAAAATTTCTCAACTCCGGCAAGTTGTGACAAAACATTCCCATTGATTTACACTGCACCGAAAGAGCCACCGGAACAACCTAAAACAACAATCTGTGAAGATTTGAATATCCAAACTCCAAATTCTCCATGGATCGCTGACGGATCAAAAGAACTATTTGAAATCGATGTCACTACAACTCCAAAAAACCAAGCAAGTGACCTTACTTACGAATGGAAAGTTACAAAAGGTGAAGGAACATGGAACACTTCTGGAAACAAAACAGATACAAAGAAAGGTTCACAAAAAAATACTCTTAAAAACGCTGAAAGTGGAACAACAGTAGAAGTTTATGCTTTGGACAAAGACGGCAAAAAAGTCGACCAATGTTCAGACACAATAAAAGCAAAAACACTTGAAAGCCCTGTGATGACAAAATCAGTTTACGTAACTGCTACAAATCCATCAAGCACAACCAAAGATCTTTTGAATGTGGGATCAACATCAAAAAATAAAAATGTAACATACAGCATCCAATTCAAAGCAAATTCCGCAAAAGAAGTGGACATCTGGGAAAGCGCTATGAGAAATAGCGGACAAATCCTTGGAGACAAAGATGGAAATCTATCTTATCTTGGAATGATAGTAAATGTCACAGAAGGCTCAGAAAAATACACAATCTTGAAAGACGGATCATATGCACTTGAAACAGCAGATTCAAAATTCACAGATTACAAATATTCTCTAAAGTCTTTGGAAGATAAACACAACTGTAAAGACGGAACTCAAAACGATGAAAAAGTTTGTATTGATGACGAAAATTTCAGCACAACAGTCGAAAACTTCAAAGATGGAGAAAAGATAGAATTCAAAAATCTAAGACCAGCAACCGTCATCGAAATCAAAGTTCAGATGAAGAACAATACAAAAATAAATGCGGAAAGCTGTAAAAAACTTTCAAAGACACAAGGTTGTGGAGAAGAGTTTAAAAATACAGCAAAATTTGAGGCAACATTATCTACAGAAGAAAATGAAAAAGGCTCAGCCACAGCAAAAGTAATAGTAATCTGTCCTTACGTTCTTACAAGACAAGCCGGAGATGTATTCTTCCATGACGTACTTGACACAGGAATCGACGTATCACGTTGTTCTGAAGTAAAAAGTACTCCAGGTCTAGTAATCCAACCTGAAAAGATTAAAAAAGAAAAAGTGACAAACACAGGTACGGGTACGGGAGAGATCTCAGAAGAAGCAGCATTCCTTGAGGTTCCTTCACATGACATTTGTAGATATAGCAACTCAGACGAAAACATAGAAGGATACGACGACATCCTAACAAATTTCTCAAGTACAATTTGTGAAATGCGTGCAGACGTCGCAGAAACATGGAAAGAAACATATATCAACAAATCAATCGAAGCCAATGTAGAAAGAATCTCAAGATTCGGTGAAAATCTAAACGTATCTTCAATCTCAGCAATGCAAGATCTACAAACTGTATCAAATGCACAAAGCGGAGTATTTGTTAAGCAAGGAGATCTTACAATCGGAGAAAACGGAGACTTAACAATCGAAGCAAACGGAAAAGTTCCAGCCGGTCAAACATATATCATCAAAAATGGAACACTTCGTATTTCATCTAACGTAAAATATGGAACAACAGATTATACAGATCCAAACAAAATTCCATCAGCAGCATTCATCGTAATTGATGGAAACATCATCATAGACAATGATGTCGAACAAATCGACGCAATCATAATGGCTATAGATACAGATGGAAAAGATAAGGACGGAAGAATCACAAACAGCAAAAACTTCGACGAAAACAATACAACAGATAAACTTCTTATAATCAACGGAAGTCTTATCGGAAACGTCGCAGAATTATTCAGCACACGTACAGGTGCCGGTGATCCTACAAAAGACGAAGGTTCAGTCACAATCCGTTATGACGAAAGAATCTTGCTAAACACCCCACCGGGACTAAGCGACCTTCTAAACGTAACTCAATCATTGATTCCTGGATGATAAACAATCTAATTTAACAAAAAAGAGCCCTTAAGTATGGGGCTCTTTTTTTTGACACATATTTAGACTATAATGAGCTCCCGTTATCCAAAAACAGAAAACGAGATCAAAATATGACACAAGAAGAATCACAAAAACCAGAAGCCTCAACCCAAATCAACGTCTTCCTCTTTTTCGGTGAAGACAATTTTTCATCGAACCAAAAGCTAAAAGCTTGGCAAAACGGATTCATAAAAAAATACGGAGAAGATAGTAGTGTTGAAATTTTAGACGGCGAAAAGTTAGACATGAAAAATTTTGAAACAGACCTTCAGTCACTCCCCTTCTTATCAGAAAAAAAACTCGTAATCATCAAAGATTTTTTCGACGAAAGAAACGCCGAAGAACAAAAGCAAATGGCCAAAATCATAGAAAAAACTCCAGATTTTTGCGTACTATTTTTCTACGAAAACGCAGGAATCACAAAGACGTCCGCATTGTACAAGAAAATTATACAGATAGGGAAAGTGGAAGAATTTGCGCCGCTTTCTCCTCAAGAAAGTGCCCAATGGATACTTGCAAAGGCAAAGAAGGAAAACGTAAAAATCTCACCATTGGCCGCAAGAGCTCTGGCCGACCAAGTTTCAGGAAGCCTATGGGCTCTTTCAAGCGAATATGAAAAGCTCAAAACATTTGCAAACGGAGAAGAAATAACTAAAGAAATGATTGAAAAACTTGTATCCCCCACTCTCTCAGCATCAATTTTTCATTTAACAGATTTTATCGCAGAGAAAAGACAAAAAGAAGCCATAAGCATTTTACAAATACTCGAAGAATCCGATGGAGATATGGCAAAAATATTTTTCATGATAGTCAGGCATTTCAGACTCCTTATTCAAGTTTTCGACATGGTTCAACGAAAAGAAATACATCAAAGTATTGTAAAAAAATTAAGTCTACCGGTTTTCGTAGTTCCAAAAATGGCCTCACAATGCCGAAATTTTACAGAAGAAGATCTTGTTGAAATTTACAAAAAATTACTCAAAATAGATACAGATTTCAAAACAGGACAAATAAAAACTTCATCTCAAGACAACAGTCATCATAAACTAGCAATAGAAAAATTTATAATTGATTGCTGTAAGAAAAAGTAATTGTTAAAATCTACTTCGTAAATTCGTCGTAGGTTTCTACAACATAAATTCATGCACAATGGAAAAAGAGCTTATCCAAATCCTTATAAGCCTCGGACTTACAGATAAAGAATCAAAGGTTTACCTTGCTGCAACCGAATCAGGAACATCTCCCGTTTCACAAATTGCACAAAAAGCAGGAATAAACAGAGTCACGACATATGACATTCTTGAAAAACTAAAACAACGCGGACTGATAAGTCATTTTACAAAAAAACAAATCAAATATTTTGTTGCGACAAAGCCTGAAACTCTTCTCGAAGAATTTGAAAAAAGAACAAATTCACTTCGAGTGGCTTTACCAAAATTAAAAAGATTAACAGGCGAAACTGCACATCCAAGGGTCAGATATTTCGAAGGAATTGAAGGGATCAAAGCCATTTATGCAGATACTTTAAGCAGTAAAACAGAAATTCTAAATTATTCAAATTCTCTAGAGATAAGAAAAAATTGGCCAAGCTATGACACGGAATACGTAGAAAAAAGAGCAAAAAAACAAATCTTCTTGAAAGGAATATGTCAAAACGACGAATATGGCAAAAAAGTACATGAACTAGATAAAAAAAACTTTCGAGAAATGCGTATACTAGATCCATCTCAATTTGATTTCACAAACGAAATAAATATTTACGATGACAAGGTTGCAATAATTTCATTTAAAGATGAACTGATCGGAATGATCATCGAAAGCGCAGAAATTGCAAACAGCCAACGCACAATTTTCGATATGTGTTGGAAATTTGCAAAAATCTTAGGAGAGGTGGAAAAATCAAAAGACATAAAAACAAAGCTCCTCGAACCAATAAAGAACCCAAAAAATCTTATCGCTGATAGAGAAGAAACTGCTGAAGATATTTATAGAAAGAATTTATCGTTGTTTTAAAAAGAAAAAATATATTTGAGAAAATATTGTTAAAAAAGACGAGCATCACGATGCGAGTCTTCGCGAAGGGCGTACATGCTAGCCCAAGCGATGCGCGAATAGCGCTTTAACTGTTTTCTCAAATATATTTTTTCTTTTTAAAACTATTGCTGAACTTTTTCCACCGCTTCCCCAACAGTAAAACATCGTCCCTCTTCAAACTGCGGAGCGATGATCTGCAATCCAATTGGAAGACCTCCTGAAGACATTCCAGCAGGTACCGACATCGCAGGAAGTCCAGCCGCACTTGCAGGAATCGTCAACACGTCCGCCATATACATCGCAAGCGGATTATCAACGAGCTCACCTACTTTAAACGCAGGAATTGGGCTTACAGGAGCGATCAAAACATCCACTTCCTCAAAAGCCTTTTCAAAATCTTTGATAATCAATGTTCGAACTTTCTGAGCTTTTTTATAATACGCATCATAATAACCAGCCGACAAAACATAAGTTCCGATCATTATTCTACGCTTTATCTCACTTCCAAATCCTTCTCCACGAGCAGCAAAATAATATTCCACTAAATCTTGTGGAGCGCTCTTTGAAGGCTTTTTCCCATATCTGATTCCATCAAATCTTTCCAAATTCGCAGAAAGTTCAGCAGGCATCATTACATAATAAGCCGCCACCGCATACTTCGTCATCGGCAAAGAAACTTCCATCACTTTTGCCCCTTCTTTTTTAAGTTTTTCCACAACTTCCATCACTTTATCCGCAACTTCGCTGTCAATCCCCTCCCCAAAATATTCTTTCGGAATACCTATCTTAAGCCCTTTTACACCTTTTCCAAGAAACGAAGTATAATCCGGAACATTTACATCCGGAGTCGTAGCATCTTTTAAATCTTTTCCTGCAGTTACATTCAAAACAATTGCCGCATCTTCTACGCTTTTAGCAAAATGCCCAACCGTATCCCAGCTAGAAGCCATCGCCGTAATTCCACTTCTTGAAACACGACCATAAGTGACCTTCAATCCAACAACTCCGCAAAAACTTGCAGGCTGACGAATAGAACCTCCAGTATCACTTCCCATAGCGTAAATACACATATCAGAGGCAGTCGCCGCAGCGCTTCCTCCAGACGTTCCTCCTGCAACTCTCGAAAGATCATAAGGATTTCTCGTCGCCCCAAAACATGAATGTTCAGTACTTCCTCCACATGCAAACTCATCCATATTTGTCTTTCCAACCATTACCATTCCGGCATCTCTAAGCCTTTTTACAACATTTGCATCATAAGGCGGAACAAAACCCTTCAACATGTTAGAACAGCATGTAGTCTTTACACCATTAGTATTAAAATTATCTTTAAGTCCACAAGGAATTCCCATCAAAGGACCCAAATCTTCACCTTTTTTAAATCTCTTATCCATCTCTTTTGCTTCATTCAAAGCCATTTTTTCGTCAACAAAAATATAGGCGTTCAAATCTTTATTTTTTAGCGAAATCTCAGCAAGACAATCCTTCATGACATCTTCACAAGAAAAATCCCCCGCCCTAAGCCCTTTTGCCACTTCACTAATTTTAAGTTTATTTAATTGCATTCATCACTTTTACTTGATTACTATCGACTTCAAGCTCACTACAAGCCAAAAGTTCCTCTCTCGTAGCCTCACTTTGAACAACATCATCTTTCCTCATAACATTTTTAAGTCCCGTAACTTGACTGGTGATTTCCACTCCTTCCGTATCCACTTCTTTCAAAATATCCACATATTCAAGAACTCCGGACAATTGTCCGGCAAATTTTTTAACCTCCTCATCTGTAAGGTTAAGCCTTGCAAGCTTTGCTGTGTGCCTGACCTGTTCTTCTGTTAACATGCCAAAACTCTACAAAAAAAGTAGCCAAAAAGCAAGAACTAAGCTAGAATTCCTTCATTGACTGCCAAACAAAAATGAACACATTTCTAAACATCAAAAAAGTCTCTCTAATCTTCTTTATTGCGATAGGGGTGATACACCTCGGATCCAGCATGATGCTCGCAAATAACGTATCTTCACAAATCAGCTATATAGTAAATAAAACAATGGAAATTCCATTCATTTTGACAGGAATGATCTACGGACTGTCTTCTCTCAGAATTTCCTTCTTTGATCCGGAAAATTCACACAAAGTACTGGACATTTTCCTGATATCATTGATAATACTCGTCCTGATAGCGCTAGTCATCGTAAATCTCGCAATCCCAACAATCGTATAAATGGAAAAAGACAAAAAATTAGTTATGGTATTTGGAACATTTGATTATTTGCATGCAGGCCATGAAAATTTATTTTCCCAAGCACGCGAACTTGGCGACGAGATAATCGCTATTATCGCACGCGACAAAACTGTAAAAACCATAAAAGGCTTTAGTCCAGACCATAGCGAAAAAGAAAGAATGAAAGCTCTTGAAGAAACATCTTGGGCAAACAAAGTAATTTTGGGAGATATAAAAGACAAAACAACAGGAATAAGAAATTACAAACCTGACATTATCGCTCTTGGATACGACCAATTCGCATTCACATATTTGCTCGACAAAATGATAATCGAACTTAAACTCGAAACAAAAATCGTCAGATTAAAACCATATCGTCCTGATATGTACAAATCTTCAATAATTAAATATAATCTAAATAGCGTAAATCAACCTCATGAAACAAATACCCTCATCTCTCAACCTGATTAAACGCGGGCTTTCGCTCGCAATTTCAAATGTATGGAGAAATAAATTTTTGTCAGTAGCAACAATATTTGTAATGGCGGTTATTTTGCTTATCTTCAACACGATTCTACTTGTAAATTTCATTTCAAGAGACGCACTTTCAGACCTAAATAAAAAAATAGATATCGTCGCATACATCAAGGAAAGTACAACATACGAACAAGTGGTTTCAGTAATAAATGATCTTAAAAAAGTTGAAGGGATAGAAAGTGCAATTTATTTTTCAAAAGAAGATGCACTGAAACAAATCAACAAATTACATCCGGATATTTCAAATGCATTCGAAAAATACAGTCTCGGGAATCCACTGCCGGCGAGCATAAACATCAAAACGATTCATCCAAAATATTATGAAAATGTAACAAAATTTTTATCTCAAGAAAAATACACTCCATATCTTTCAAATTTTCAATCAACCAGTTCTGAGAACACATCCCTCATAACAAGCGCTGCTCAAAATCTTGTAAAAATAACAAATTTTGCAGGGCAAATAATTTTTTGGTTAATAACAATTTTTATTATTGGAGGGGCCTTAATCATGTTAAACGCAATACAAATCACGATATTTAATCGTAAAAAAGAAATCGAAGTTATGAAACTTGTTGGAGCATCACATTCATTCATAAGACTTCCATTCATCATGGAAAGCATAATTTATGGACTTTTAGCGGTAATACTTAGCCTTGGAATGTTTGCAATAATTACACAAAAAATAGACATTTCCTCTTATGGGATTTCGACAACATTTGAAAATACTGAAATCATAAAAATAATTGCAGGAGAAATTCTAGCAACAATCATCTTAAGCACAACAAGTTCTCTAATCGCAGTACACGAATATCTAAATCAGTAACAACAAAATGCATCATCTTGGGCCATAAAAATGTCGGCGAATCCGACAGGCTTGTTTTTTTATATTCGGAAGAATTAGGCAAAATAAAAGCATACGCAAAAGGTGGAAGGAAACTAACAAGTAAATTTGTAGGACACATCGAAACACTAAACATAGCAGAAGTATCACTTTATTTCGGACCACAAAGTATAATAATCACAGAAATTTCAAGCAATGAAACTCTTCTAAAAAAAGCTACAAAACTTGAAACTTTTCAAAGCGCACTAAAAATTTCAGAGATCGCAAACGCAATGTTACTCGAAGAACAAAAGTACGAAAATCTCATCAGTTTAATGAAAAAAGCGATCATGCATCTGATGACATCAAAAAAACCAAACCTCGTCTATACCGCATTCGCAATAAAATTAATGGACAAACTTGGAATAGTTCCGGATTTCAAAGAAAGCACAATGTTCATGGCCGAAAAATATATTAAATTTTTCGAATTCATAAAAACAAAAACTTTTACAGAAATAGAAAATATAAAAACAACAAACGAAGAAGACGTTTACATTGAAAAATATTTAAACAGATTGATCGACTTCTAATTCTTTTTTTTTAAATCTACACCTGTTTTTTTCCTTCCATTAGCCCCAGCAACATACTTACCACCTTTTTCAGCTCTGGTAACTTTAATAACTCCATCAATATTTTCAAGCCTATCGATAATAATATCAAATTTATTTAAATCATTCATCTCCAACAAAAAATAATCCTCATAAAGTTCAGAATTTTTCAGCTCATTAATCTGAATATCTTTTATAACAACATTCTGTTTTGAAATCTCAGCAGTAATAGCATTCATAAGCCCAATTCTAGACATAACGATAAGTTTTATACCTACAAGATATTTGGTAACATCATCAAAAGCATTTTTAAAATGAGCGGAAACGAACCTGTCATAATTAAGCGCACCAATCATTTTACAATCCATTTTGTGAACAGTAACGCAATTTCCACGCGTAACATATCCAATAATATTATCTCCAAATTTTGGTCCACAACAAATTGCAAATTTTATAGGCAAACCAGCTTCACCACCGATCAAAACTTCTTTTTCTATCACAACACTCTGAGCAAGATCATTTTTCTTCAGCTTTTTAACAGTCTTAACAGGCTTGATTACAGAATGAACAACAGATTCTTCGTAAGGATAAATTTTCTTCACAATATCATGTGCAAATTTTCCACCACGACCTATTTCTTCAAGAAGTGTTTCACGCTCAGATAAACTCAAACTTTTACCAAGATATTTTTTTAAAATAGTATAATTTTGATCGAGAGAAGGTTTACCAATTCTTTCAAAATGAGTGTTCAAAAGATCACGTCCAAGTTTAATATTGTTATCTCTATTTAAAGAGCTGAAATAAGCCTTTATTCTATTCCGTGCAAATCCACTTTTTACAACAGAAAGCCACTGAAGTTTCGGAGTTGCATCACCCCTGGTGATAATTTCAACAACTTCTCCATTCTTAAGTTCATAATCAAGAGATACGATTTTACCATCAGCTTTTGCCATAACACATCTATTTCCAACATCTGTATGGACGCTATAAGCAAAATCAATAGGAGTGGATCCTGCCGGCAAATCACGAACCTCTCCACGCGGCGTCAAAACAAATATTTTATCTTTAAAAACATCCAGATCGTAAACTCCATCGCGAATATCGGAGATTCCTCTGATCCAATCGGAGTGAGCCTTAAGCGCAGATGATTTTGAAGCAACACCATTTTCTTTATAAACCCAATGCGCAGCTATTCCAAATTCACTATCCATATGCATGGTTTCATCCCTTATTTGTATTTCAACAGGTTGATCCATATCCTTTGGAGCAAGACCTAAAACGACCGTATGCAAACTCTTATATCCATTCGATTTCGGAACAGCGATATAATCTTTAAACCTTCTAGTAACAGGCCTCCACTCACTATGGATAAGTCCCAACACAGAATAAAGATGATCCACTTGAGGATTTCCAAGAACATCTTTTTTTTGAGGTAAAACAATTCTAATAGCAAAAACATCATATAAATCTTCCGGAGAAGTCAGACCTTTTTTAGCAAGTTTTTTATAAATACTATGAACACCTTTTATTCTTCCGGAAATATCAACAACAATTCCACGATTTGAAAAGAAATCCGTCAAACTTTTAGTAATCCAAGCTATTGAAATTTCACAACTTTTTTTTATTTCCTTTAATTTTCCTGAAATATTTTTATACTCTACAGAATTAGTATATTTAAAAGAAAGATCTTCAAGTTCAGTCTTTATTGTATAAATTCCAAGTCTATCCGCAATTGGAACATACAAATCAAGGGTTTCCTTAGCGAATAAAACATCATCAGCCACTTCATGAAAATTTTTAAGTTTATTCAGTCTACAAACCAAACTCATCAAAACAACCCTTATATCTTTGGCCATAGTTAAAAACATCTTTCTAAGAATTTCAAGTTTTGAAGTTTTATCATTTTCTTCATAACTCAAATGTTCAATCTTTATAACAGCATTAATAAGCTCCATAACAGACTTACCAAATAATTCTTCAATTTGCTTTTCACTTAGAATTTCTCTCGAAAAAAGATCTTTCACGAGTAAAGCTATCGCAGTATCTTCATCAGGATTCATCGGCATCAAAATATCCAAAGCTTTGACACAGCAAGCATCGTGTTTTTTCGCAAGAGAAAGGGCACTATTAAACCTTTCGGAATCAAATAATTTTCCCTTTTTTGAAACTTTTTGTGCCATACCGGTTCAAGAATAAATACCAGACCACAGTATAGCACTTCTCACTATTGAGATAAACGAATAATTGCATTTATATCAGAACCAATCACATCAAAGACATGAACACCTTTCACCAATGCATCAAAATTCACAAAAATATCATGATATCTCGGTTCAATCTTTTTAAGAGAATTAAGATACATCTGCGAAATATAATTATAGGCTTTATAATAAGATCGAAGACGCACAGCATTTTGAGAAAATCCTACAAATTTTTCAAGATTTGTGAAAGAATCTTGCCCTCTCAAATCTTTAATATCGGTAAAAAATTCCTGCTCAAAAATATCCTTTTGATTATTTGCAGAAATATCAGCTGCATTCAAATTCGAAGCAGCTTTTGCAGCTTCTCCATAAATCTGTTTTCCAGTCTCAATCGAGACCTTCATTGTATTCAAAAAATCTGTTAAAGTAGCCCTTCTATCATAAGATTGATCAAGTAATTTATACACATCTGTGGCGTACAAATTTTGCATTTCAGTTAGGTGTCTCATGTAATACGAAAATCTGTGTTCAGAACTCACAAATTCACCACCAAGTCTAAGTGCAAAAAAAGCACCAGCAATTTTATCATTTCCAAGGACTAAATAATCATATTCATTTCCCAAGATTTCACTCATATTTAAGACATCCGCACCATTTTGCACAGAAGAAGTTGATTCCTTTTCAACATCCTTTTTTTCTATTTTTTTAGGTTGTTCCTTTTGTTGATTTTTTTCGGCATTATCACTCCCACCAAGTCCTTCAAAAATATTACCGAATGGAATAAAAAATGCTCCAACAATTCCAAGAAGAACAAAAACAAAAAGTGCAGCAATTCCAAAAATTTTACCTTTTGTGATTCCGGCCTGCTCAAGCATATAAAAGAAACCATCTCGATCGTGAAGATCTGAAACAATATCTATAGGCGTAGTACTTTCCTTCAACACAGATTTCGTTTCTTGAGGGACAGCAATAGGCTCTTTAGTAACAATCTTAGGTTCTTCGTAAACAGTTCGAGTTTCCACGATTTCAGGCTCAATTGCTTGAGAAGATTCCTTAGGCATGTTATCAGTAAAATCACCAACCGGTTCATCTTTTTTCACAACATTTTCATCCTCAGAAAAATTTCTCCACTTTGGCTCATCCCAAGTGTTTTGAGACGACTCAGCAAAAGGATTTATCGGAATGACTTCTTCTTTTTTTTCTTCTGAAGTTGCAAAAGGATTTGATTCATCTTCAACCTTAGGAACAACATTCTCTGAGACAACCGGCTCTTCAACATTTTCAGCACCAAAAGGATTAAAAGTTTCTTTTTTTGAAACAACAGGCTCTTCAACAGGTTCAACAACAGCCTCCACAGTCGAAACACTTTCTTCAGGCTCTGGCACAATACTTTCTTCAACCACAGGTTCTTCCTCAGGAAAAGTTGTCTTCGCAGGTACAACCTCTTCAGGCATAGCCTGGTCAACAATTTGACCATCAGGTTCCAATTCTTCAATAATACCTTCAGAAACTTCAGGAACGAAACCAGATTCAACGAACTCAGAACTCTCCGGCGCTGGAACAGCTCCAACAGAAGGCATTGTACCACCACTATTCTCATTAACTTCTTCAGAACCACTTACTTTCTTCCTTCGCTTCCTTTTACGTTTTTTCTTTACACTCACATCTTTATCCGCAAAAGTACCTTCCTCGGCAAGAGAGTCTTTAAGCTCAGACCTCTGACCTTTCGAAGCGACTTTACTAACATATTCCTTAACATCACTCTTATATCCTTTGATCTTTTTCTTCGTTTTGTGCTGAACTTCAGTCTGATCATCAACCAAATCTTCATCAACAACACGAGAAACTTTTGGCTTCTTTTCCTTTTTTCTCGGAGAATCACCCACATTCGAACCTTCGTCGTCAGAAAAATGCTTAGCTTTAGCACTATTTGCATCATCATCAAACGGATTTACCCCAAAACTTTTTGATTTATTATCGGCCATTTATAGCTAATTTATATCTAAATATTATACCACAAAATCAACTCTTTTTAAAGCCCGAAAACCATTTCACAACAAATCCTCGAACGAAACAATAAGAATCACAAAGATTTTAGAAAAATTTAATATCGCCTTGCTACACAGTCAATCTGGTTAATGCATTGGGGGGTCAGGGTGGTCCAGTTATCGATTTCGACATTCGCATAACCAGGGTTCGATTCCCTGTGGCTCCACCAGCATTAACCAAAAAGAACCCCGCAATTGCGGGGTTCTTTTTCAGGATAACCATTATCGATCTCGACATCCACAACAATATTATCATAAAAGCAGAATTAGAGAAAAGGCAAGAAATGAGGTTATGTCTATGAGCAATTTATTTTTGTGCCAATTTAGGCATCATGATGCCTAAATTTTTGTCATATCGTACATGTTAGATATGACAAATTGCACAAACAAATTGTGAAGAGATATAACCTCATTTCTTGCCTTTTCTCTCTTTAGAAGTATCTATACACATCCCCTACCAAAATCTTCCCAAAAATCCACTGAAGAACAAAATATCCGATAATTCCAATAACCATTATTTTTAAGGCATCATCTTTATGAACTTTGTGATAATCCAAAAGCATATGATAAGCAACAGCAAAAACCACGATCACAACCGCCAAATTTATCAAACTAAGCAAATTAAATATATCAAAAATCCCTATCATTGAAAGAATAGCAACAGGGATAGAAACCCAAGAAACAATAGATGCATAAGACAAAACTCTAAAAAATCCGATATCGTGCCCTACTCCATGAAAATATTTTCTAGCCACATAACTCACTCCAAAAACCATTCCAACAAAAGCAAAAACAGGAATCAAAAGTGGCCAAACAAGAAACCTTGAAAAAATAGCGGAGAATCCGGAAGGAAAACTCATTGCACCAAAAAGAATATTGAAAAGTGCAGGCACAAGAAGAATAATAATACCATTTCTAGTAGCCTCAGCTTTACCTGCAACATGAGCCATTTTTACTTTATCAAACTTCAAAATCGCCAAAGCATCTTTTGCTTCGGAAATAACATAACTTTTAAGATCCATTTTGTTTTGATTAAATTTTAATAAACATCCTGACTAAAAAGATTCGTAAGATCAGTAAATAAAGACTTGATAGAATCGAATTCCACATCATTTTGTATCATACTATAGTCATATTTTTGACTTTTTCCATTTTTAAAATTAAGAGTCAATTCAAACTTTCCAACTCCAGTCGCCGGATCGTATTCAACAGAATTTTTCAACTTTCCATCAAGAACCAAATCCGTCATTTCATCAAAACGATCAAAAAACTCCCCACCAACAATACCATTGTTTTTCACTTCAGGGTTTTCGAGTTTAACGCTTTCAGATGCCTTCGGATACAAACGAGCATAATCAAGAGAAATAGTTCTATCTGTCAAACTTGGTGTTAATTTAAAAGTAGAAACTGAAAAATAATCATCAGGAATATTTCCATCATCTACATAAAACTCAGCAGAAACAACATCTGAAGCCTTCAAATTAAACAGAGAACAACCCGTATAAATCAGGCTAAAAATTCCAACCAATATAAATGAATAAATAACTTTTTTCATAGGTATAAATAATTCAACTAACATTATTGCACTTTGAAATCAAAATGCAATAAAATCATTAGAACCAAATTCAAAATTATTTTCCTTCTTTGTTTTCACCTTCTTTAGCCTCACCCTCAGCAGTTTCACCTTCAGCAACAACAGCCGCTACAGGAGTAACTTCTTCTTCAGCTCTTGGCTCAACAACTACTGCGACTAGATCTTCAGGTTCATTTAGAATAGTAATTCCAGCAGGAACAACCAAATCCTTAATCCTAACGAAACAGTGGAAATCTTCAAGTGAATCAATGCTTACTTCAATATTGTGAACAAGAGCCTTTGGTAGACACTTAACTTCAACTTCATCGATCTTAGACATAAAGATTCCAGAAAGATTTTTAACCGCAGGTGCAGTTCCAACGAAAGTAAGAGGTATATTTGTAGTAATTTCCTGATCCATTTTCACATTTCTAAAATCAACGTGAATCATATTTCCGCTAATCGGATGATACTGAACCTCACCGACAAGAACATTTGGACCTTTTTTACCATCGACAACAATGTCGATAACAGTATTATTTCCGGCTTTATTGAAAATTCTTCTGAAAGTTTGGTAATCCATCTTAAAAGACATATTATCAACACCTTTCCCATAAAATTCTGCCGGAATAAAATCTTCAGCCAACAAATCTTTGGCTTTTTCTTCAGCATTTCTGCTTTGTACTTCTAATATTGTTGCATCCATAAATTTAACCATTCAAAAATAAATTGCTGGCTCAGTCTAGCCGAATTTACTTACCCATGCAATAGATTTTTTGAGGAAATTCTAATCTATGGTATAGTTAGCCAAAATCGCTTAAAACAACCATTTATGTTCGACAAAGCAAAGCAACTATATCAGCTGCAAAAGAAGGCTAGAGAGATAAAAAGTCAGCTAAAGAATACGCATATTGAAGCCGAAGACGATGGCGTAACCGTAGTAATAGATGGAGAACAAAACGTCGTAAAAGTCACTCTTCCGGAGCTTACAAATGAAAGTAAAGAAGCATTGGAGAAAAAACTCGAAAAATGCTTCAACAAAGCTGTAAAAAGATCACAACAAATCGGAGCAGACCTGATGAAAAATGTTATGGGACCTGACTTCAATATCCCAGGATTGACTTAAAACTTCACAATAAATGAAAAACCAAACAAACAAAGCCTTATTCGTTATTTTAGCTATAGTGCTAATCAATATTTTCCTTTTCACAAAAGCTTATTTCAGCAACATAAACACACCTGTCGATAAAACTGACACCAAAGAAATCTCATTCACTATAAAGAAAAATTCAACACTCCGTGAAGTGGCAAACAATCTCGAAGGAAAAGACCTCATAAAAAGCTCAACTGCCTTCTACATATATGGAAAACTTCAGGACACATCAGAAAAATTAATTGCCGGAAGATTTGTACTAAATAAATCAATGACAGTAAAAGAAATCGCAAATACATTGATAGATGCATCAAAATCTGAATTTGTAATAACAATCCAAGAAGGCCTTACTGTAAAAGACATCGACGAAAAACTCGTAGAGATGGAGCTAATCAAATCAGGTGAATTTATTTCAGCGATAAAAAGCTTCAACGGATGGCAATATTATTCATTCTTAGACAAAAACACTCTTAGCAAATCCAATGTTCCACTCGAAGGATACCTTTATCCTGACACTTATTATCTAGATCCATCAGACTTTAAATCAAACGACCTTATATATAAGGCATTGGATAATTTTGAGAAAAAATGGCAAACAGCTGTAAGCGCAAACGGCACAATGCTAAAAAAATATTCAATTTCAGAAATAATAACAATGGCCTCAATAGTAGAACGCGAAGTTTTCGGCAAGAATGACAGAAAAATAGTAGCTGGAATTTTATGGAAAAGACTTGAAAGTGGCTGGATGCTAGGCGCAGACGCGACTTTGTTATACGAAAAAAACAACAATAAAATCACACAAGAAGATTTACAAAAAGATTCTCCTTATAACACACGAAAAGTTAAAGGCCTTCCTCCCACACCGATCTGTAATCCGGACATAGATGCAATTTCTGCTGCACTAAATGCTACAAATACAGAATATTGGTTTTATCTATCAGCAAAAGACGGCACAACAATCTACTCAAAAACAAACGAAGAACACAACTCAAATAAAGCGAAATACCTTTAATTACGGCGTTGGCTTCGTAGCCTCCTCTGGTTTTGACTCTACAGGAGCAACGACCACAGCAGGCTTTTTGTAGAACACTTTTATAGTAGTAATCGGCGTTTTATTACCATCTTTATCTATACCATAAATTTCATAGATGTTCTCCCCTTCTTTCATGAAGCCGTAATCACTATTTGCGAAATACGACCAAGTTTTATCGCTCGCTCTAAATTTCTTCAAAGTTAAGCCATTTACTACAATAGCAATCGCACCATTTGGATTTCCAACAATAACAGCCGGATTCGCAGTAACTTGATAAACACCCTTGCCGTCAGGCTGTCCACCACCAACTGAAACAACAGTCGGCGCAGCCCCAACAACTTTTGGAGCAGTCTCTTTTGCCTTATCTGCCGCAGCTTTAGCAGCAGCTGCCTTCTCAGCGTCAGTTTTCGCCGCAGCAGTAGGATCAACTTTAGTTCCATCTGGATTCGTCACCTCACTGGCCACATCAAGCGCAGGTGCATCAAAAATTCCATCACCATCAGTATCAACAGTAAGTTCAAGCGGCACTATCACCTCAGGCTCCACTCTCACAAATTGTCCATCACCGCTCGTAGATTTAATAAATTTCGTTGGGTTTTTATCTTCTCCAATATTCCAAAGATAGAATTCGCCAGCCTTAAATGCATCAGAAAGCATAGAAAGCACACTAGGACTTCTAAATTCCCAATAACTCTTCATCACATCATCCGTAAAAACAACTTCTTGTCCAACTCCAACAACTTCACTATCCACAACTTTATCGCCAACCTCATTCAAAATATCTATAGCAACGCTATCTCCGGCAACAACCCTCAAAGCCTCACCTGTTTCATTTTCAAAATCAAAAATACTCTGCTTGTCGGACTTTACAACGACACTATCACCCCTTACTTCCACAACCGTAGGACCAGCAGTCGCTCCGTAAACTTTATTTACCCAAATTTTTCCATTTACAAGAAGAAGGCTTATCGCAGGGTTTTTCTCACTATCATCAATCACACTCAAAACTATGTCACTGTTCCCGGCAATTCTCATAACAGTTCCATCAAAAAATTCCGCAATAATTTTTGAGTCTGCAGAAGTCTTAAATTCATCCCCCTGAAGCACCAAGGCATCAGAAGAAACGCCAAAAAAGTCTTGAGTATTCCACGTTTTCATTTGAACACTTCCTTCTAATATATGCAAATAAGCTCCATTCACAGACCTTCCTCCAAAAATAAAACTCCATAGATTAAAAATCAAAACTCCAATAATTCCAATGCATAAAATTACCAAGAACGGCATAAGGTAACCCTTTTTTGAAGGTGCTCTTCTTTGAGTTCGATAAGGAGAATTATACATATTTGAAGAATTTATTGATTTTTTTTACGCACACATATTAGCGCAAAGTGCAGTAGAATGGCAATAAAAATGAAAACATATATAATTATCACATATGGATAAAAAAATAATTCTTTACATAGCGACAAGTCTTGATGGTTTTATTGCAAAAGAAGATGGCAACATTGATTGGCTTACAAAATACGACAACAGTGGAGAAGATTATGGCTTCAAAGAGTTATACGAAAGCGTCGGAACTGTACTCATAGGAGGTGCAACGCATAGACAAATTGAAGATCCACATGCAGGCAAAGAGGTTTATATCTTTTCAAAAAAAGAACCAAAACACAAAGCAGATAACTTTCATTTTGTCAGTGGTGACGTTCAAACAATTATTGAAAATATAAAATTAGGAGATAACAAAAATATGTGGCTAGTTGGCGGTGCAGACCTAGTGAATCAATTTTTAGACGCAAATTTAATAGACGAATACATCGTCACAATAATTCCGATATTACTTGGCGAAGGCATCGCATTGTTCCAAAACAAAAATCCGGAACAAAATTTGAAGTTGTTGAAAATAAAATCTTACGATTCCGAGTTGGTTCAATTGCACTATACAAAAGAGTAATAGCCTACATCCCCATCTCCCTCTTTATCGCATTGATGTCACGAACCAAATGAACATCTTTTTTTAGCATGATTTCGGTCTTTTTGCAGGCGTGCATTACAGTTGTGTGGTTTCTACCGCCGAATCCGTCACCAATTTTTTCATAAGATTCGCCAAGTTCATGTTTGATCAAATACATACAGATTTGTCGTGGAATCATGAACTCTTTATGCCTGTCCTGTCCCATCAAATCGCCGGAATTCATATTGTAATATTTTGCGACAATTTGCATAACATCCTCTGAAGTTTTTGCATAAGATTTCGCAGATTTTTCATTTACATCATAACCAATAATTTCCTGAGCTTTGTTTAATCTTTTGATGATTTCCGCAACAGATCTGATAGTAGGAACACTATTTTTTAATTGGCTTTCCGCAACAGCTTGGCGCAAAACACCTTCAAGTTCACGAACACTACAATGAACATTATTTGCAATAAAACTCAAAACTTCAGGATCAATCAACACTTCAAAATCTTTGCATTTCTCGTTCAAAATCGCGAGTCTTGTCTCGAAATCAGGGAAAAGAAGCTCTACAACCATTCCCATTCCAAAACGACTTTTTAGTCTTTCATCCAAATCATCAAGTTCACTTGGTGGTCTGTCTGAAGTCAAAACGATCTGTTTGTTTCTGTCATAAAGTTCATTGAAAGTGTGAAAGAATTCTTGCTGTGAAGAATCTTTTCTTGCAAAAAATTGCACATCATCAATCAAAAAAACATCTACATTTCTGTATTGATCCTTGAATTTAGCCATATGTCTTTTTCCGATCGCCTCAACAACTTCAGTAACAAATTTTTCAGCAGTAATATATTTCACAACCATATCTGGAAAATTTTTCAAAATCTGATTTCCAATAGCTTGAACCAAATGAGTCTTTCCAAGACCAACACTTCCATAAATATAAAGTGGATTGTACATTCCTCCCGGATTATCTGAAACAGCCGTACAAACCGCATGTGGAAGCATGTTTTCACGTCCAACAACGAAATTTGAAAGATCATATCTGTTGTTCAACATTTGGCTTGAGATATGTCCACCAAAATTTCCTTTCTTAACAACCACCTCATTCATATTACGAACTTTTCTAACCTTCTTATCATCCTCTTCATTGAAAAAAGATTTGATTTCTGGAGCTTCAATATTTTCAACTTCAGATAATCTCGCGCAAACATCATATTCAACAGATTCAACCGAAACATCTATTTCTTGCATAGCTTGAAGAAGCTTGATGTTGTATTTTGATGAAATCCAGCCCTTTGCGAACATCGTAGGCACTCCAACCGTGACGACCCCTGCCTCGTTCTTCACAACAGCCGTATTTTGAAACCAAGTAATAAAATGAGCCTTTTGAAGAGTAGGCTTGATTCTATTTAAAACACTAGTCCAAAGCTCACGGTTTGTCATGATAGGAAAGATTAAATAGTATGAAATACATTTTTCCAAAAAAATTCTTGCACCACCAATACTATTTATTTTACCCATAAACTACAAGGGATTTACCCTTAAATAAGCCCTCCACTACAAGTAGACAATTCCTACACCAGACATACAACATTTAGGGAAAACACACAATTAAACAACACATCCTTACTCAACGCAATAATCCCACATCACATATTTGACAACCACCGCAACCTAAAAAAACACACAAACAAAAATCGTCGCATCCACAAGGGAAAACGACGATAATCTTATGTGGAAAAATTCTACTACACACCTTTTACCAATCGAACTATGTCGCTATAGGTAACAACAAAGATCAAAAGTAATATTAGAAAATATCCTAAAACATGAATCTTTGCTTCAACTTTTCGGCTTATTCTTCTGCCTAAAACAACTTCTCCGATAATAAAAAATATTCTTCCCCCATCAAGCCCAGGAAAAGGAAGCAGATTTATAACGGCTAAGCTAAGTGATAAAACAGCAACAAACCTTATCAAAGAAATAGCTCCTTCTTGGGCAAAAGTATGTGTCATCCTCGCAATTCCAACAGGCCCTGAAACGCCATCCGGAACTTCTCCTTTAGTCAAAAATCCTCCGACAAAAGATCCGAAAGCCGAAGCCGTAAGTTTGGACACTTTCACCATTTCCGTGAAAGACTTATACAAAGCTTCGTTTACAGGATATTTTTCATCTCTAACTTCAGCAACGGAAGAAACGACATTCACATTATAAAGACTCATATC
This sequence comes from Candidatus Peribacteria bacterium, assembly GCA_943359415.1. Lineage (GTDB taxonomy): Bacteria > Patescibacteriota > Gracilibacteria > UBA1369 > LOWO2-01-FULL-3 > UM-FILTER-38-24. The sequence goes on along the minus strand of CALRHQ010000002.1, from coordinate 6,379 downwards.
TTTAAAACTCGCATAAGTCATAAGTTCCGACAAAAGCACTCCAATTTTTTTATCATCATTAGGTGTTATTTCAAAAAACAGTTTAACTCCATCTCTCTCAACAGCATAAGCAATAGACTCTCCAGCATGAAGATCGACGTAATTTATCAATTCAAGACTATCCGTAACATTCTTACCATTCACAGACAAAATAACGTCCCTAGGCAAAATGCCGGCCTTTGCCGCAGGGCTTTCCGCCAACACGTCAGAGACAATAACTTTTCTACCTTGAGAAGCTTCAACTATAACTTTTTGTCTTTCACCATCTCTATAAATTTCATATTCCAAGACACTTATTCCGCGAACAAAAGATTCAAATTGGTAAACATCAAAAACCTGTTTCCCATTTACACTAATAATAATATCACCATCTCTAAATCCATAAGCATAATGCGAACCTGCTGGATCAACATGAAAAACTTTAACCCTCGGAAACGCAGTACTATCTCCTAAAACAATTCCAAGAGACTTAAGGCCAGTTTTTTCAACCATTTCTTTTGTCACATCATAAGACAAGATTTCAGTCCCCCTTTTCACTTTATAAGTTCCTACAGGATTCGTATTTAATCTCATCAAAAATTCTTCCCCTACATTTTTACCGTTCAACAAATAGAGAAGATCATCTTTTTTCATCCCTACATATTCCGCTAAACTATCCTTGGAGACATCTTTAATTTTTATTCCTTCTATGAGCTGGACTTGGCCTGAACTAACATAATCAAAAACTTCATCAGGTCCAATAAGTGGCTTCATGCCAACAGAAAAACCGATAGACAAAAGCACCCAAGCCAAAAAGAAATTCATAAAGACTCCGGCAAAAGCAATTTTAAATCTATTTCGTGGGCTTGCCGCAGCAAAACTTCTTTTCTTTTTTAAGATACTTGGATCATAACTATCTTCACCAAAAAGTCTCACAAATCCTCCAAAAGGAATCCAATTCAAAGAATACAGCGTTTCACCAATCCTTTTTCCAAAAATTTTTGGAGGAAGACCAAGTCCGAATTCTTCAACTTTTACACCTGACCTTTTGGCCGCCCAAAAATGCCCCAACTCATGAATCAAAATAAGTAACGAGAAAATCAGAACAAATATTATAGCGGTAAACACATAAGACATAGGAATAAAGTTATTTTATACAAGAAACTTTTCTAAATCATTCAGTACAAGGAAACAAGGAGTTTTTGACGAGCTGTACTTACAGTACAGCGAGGAAAAGAACGACGAAGTTGACGCAGTAATCAATGATTTACAAAAGTTTCACACTGTCATGACGTCTTTCTCTTTTGCCACAGTAACTTCGTCAATTTTTGCATTAACTTCATCAACTTTTAATTGCAAAGCTTTATCCGCAGAGAATAGATCATCTTCAGTGATTTCATCATCCGCTTTTAATTTTTTAAAAATACCAAGCACCTCCTGCCTAGCTGTTCTCACAGAAATTCTCGCATCCTCAGCAAGACGTTTTACATGTTTTGTTAAATCAGTCCTTCTTTCTTCAGTTAAAGGTGGAATCGGAACTCTCACACAAATCCCATCACTCGTAGGATTCAATCCTGTTCCCATTCCAAGAATGGCCTTTTCAATATGAGTAAGTGCACTTTTATCCCAAGGTTGAATAAGAATGCTTCTTGCATCAGGAATAGAAATATTAGCAATATTTTTTAAAGGTTGCGTCACTCCATACATTTCAACATTTGCACCTTCCACAAGCCCAGGACTCGCACGTCCGATTTGAAGTCTTGAAAATTCTTCTTTCAAATGCACAACAATTTTTTCAAATTCTTTGGCCGCATTTGAAATCGCTTCAGCTGTAGTCATATAAATTTTGTTAATTAATAATTTTAATTCGAAATAATAGTTCCAATCGTATCCCCTTTCACGGCCTTTTCAATATTTCCTGATTTTTCCAGATTAAAAACAATCATAGGTAAATTTCCATCCATACACATACTTGCACAAGTAAGATCCATAACCTCGAGTTTTCGCTCAAGAACTTGCATAAAAGTCATCTTCGTAAACTTCTTGGCATCTTTGAATTTTTTTGGATCTTTATCGTAAACATAGTCAACTTTTGTAGCCTTCAAAAGCACTTCACATCCTGTTTCAAGAGCCATAAGTGCCGCAGCAGAATCAGTAGTGAAAAACGGATGACCTGTTCCTCCTGCGAAAATCACAATTCGGCCTTTATCCAAATGTTGTTGAGCACGTTTTGGGACATACGTTTCCATAGCTTTTTCACAAGGAAAATTTGTCACAGCGCGAACATCGGCCCCTATATATTTTAGTGCATTCTCAAGAGCTAAAGAATTCATACATGTCGCCATCATTCCGATAGAATCAGACGTAACACGATCAAGTTTCAAATGTTTAAAATCTCTAAATCTCCAAATATTTCCACCACCAATCACAATCCCAACTTGTACACCAAGATCTTGAAGTTTTTTTATATCCTTTGCAAATTTCATCAAAATTTCTCCATCAATTCCAGAAGGAAGATCCCCCTTGAAAACCTCTCCGGAAAGTTTCAACAAAATTCTTTTATATTTTAATTTTGGCATTCTAATAAATTATGAATTACATCTTAAACAAAATATAAGTAAGAGCTATCCCAAGCGCAATTCCTATGATAAAGATCATCGGAATTTTATGACCTGTGTCGCTTTCTTCTTCATCATGAGCATTCGCAATATCGGCCAAAAGATCAGTAGAAATTATTACATCATCATCAGCATGTTTTCGCACAACATCTTCATATGCATGAGTCGCGATAAGATTTACAAATTTATCAAATTTAATTTTCACTTTATCATTAACCCTTGACGTTTCCTCTTCAGCAACAGAAATAGAAGAAGCACCTACTTCTTTGGCAACACGATTTTCAGACTCACCAACTATAGTAGTCTCACGACCTATACGGAACTCAACGTTCTCATCCTTTAGACGTTTTCCTCTTAAATCAATGATGTCATCATCTTTATACATAAGTCTTATTTTTTGAATAATATTGACGTAGCATTTCCAACAAGATTCTTTTTAGAATCATATACAAAGGCAATAACTTCATGATTTCCTTTTGCAACTCCTGGATCTTCAACCTTGAATTTGCCTTTTGCATCAGCCATTACGATAGAATACCCAACTATACTTTTCCAAGTGACAAAAATAACAGTTCCCTCCGGTGCAGACCCTTCTACAACCTTTGGAACTTCGCCTTTCACAACAGAGATACCAGCCTCTAAAACAGCATCTTGATTTTCCGGATCAAGATAAGGATAAATTTTATAAATATAAGCTCTAAGCAAATACTGAACTATATCAACTTCCTTTACAGATACATCAGCTCCAAGCACAGAAGCTTGAGCATAATTCAACTCTGCAAATCCACCCACAGTTGAATTCATTTGAGCATCACTTGTTCGTGGATTCATTTCTTTAAATTCAATAACAGGGGCCAACGGTACAGTTTCAGCCTCAACCGTCAGTTCTTTAACAGCAATAACTTCACCTGCCTTATTTGTAGTAGTCGTTGAATAATTTCCATTTTGAAGAGACACTTTTGGATTATAAGTGGCAACTCCATTTTCATCAGTTATTACAGTTTGAACCTCAACAAGTTTATCATCTGCATCATAAATTTTAATTTCCAAAGTTTGATCTTTCACAGTACTCGCATCTTCTCCTGATTTTGGTTCGATTTTTGTTTTCAAAAAAGGTTTATCTCCAACAACCTGTGGAGCAGTTGTACCTTTGGTCATAGTTTCAGGAACAGAAACTATGACAGTTTCTCCAGTGGCAACATTCCCATAAACAGCCACCTTCACAGCTTCATTTTTTCTCGTAGAATCAAAGGTAATTTCTCCAGTTGTTTGAACCTCAATAGAATCAACAATTCCATTATTATTCCAATCTCTTGAAACTTGATCAGTCATTTTATCAATCTGAGTAAGCTTCGCGACGTCAGAATCACTTGATAATTGAGCATATTCACCATTTCCAATATACACTTCAACAGGCACACCACCGGAATCAGCAATCGCATCCGTCAAAGAATCTGTAATAGTTTCCCTTACCTCTTCAGTATAAACACCAACAGCAACAACCTCAGTAGTAGAACTTTCTTCTGACGCAGTCTGCTCCGTCGCTACCTCATCTCTCGTACTTGTTTCTTCTGAAACCTCATTTCTTTCTGTAGCATCTACAATAGATTCCTCAGTTACAACCTCTTCTCGTGTAGTAGTTTCTACCGTCACTTCTTCGACAGGAGGCTGGTATCTGGTAGTATTTTCCGTGTAAACTTCTTCAGCCGCTTTTTCTTCAACAGTAGTTCTTTCTACAGTTTCAACAACTTCTTCGGCCGCTTTTTCCGTTGGAGCCTCAGCAGCTTTTGCCTCAGCCTCATCTCTTGCTACCGCATCCGCCGCAGCCTTTTCTTCAGCAGTCATCCTCACGAAACCTTTATTATGATCAAGAATTTCTTCATCATCCCCAATCCATTCTGCAGCCATTGCGACAACAGAAGCCATATACACAAACGATCCAATCAAAAGAGCCACGATCAAAAAAGTCGAAACAGATTTGGAAATATATTTTTTTATACTCATTTTTTTTATTTTAAATTTACACGCAAAAATAATACTACGGCAAATACATTTTTGCAAAGATTTTGAGAAGGAAAAAGGAGATCTGTCTACTCAAAATCTTCCCTACATCATGTCGTCCATCCCTCCACCTTTGTTTGACTTACCCTGTCCATCTTTATCTTCAGGAATGTCGCAAATCGCACTTTCCATTGTAAGGAAAATAGCAGCAACACTCGCAGCATTTTCTATAGCACTACGGACGACCATTTTTGGATCGATAATTCCAGCCTTCACCATATCTACATATTCATCTTTGTCCGCATCATAACCAACACCATCTTTCGCACTCAAAACTTTATCAATCACAACACTTCCCTCTTTCCCAGCATTCTCAGCAATTTGTCTTAATGGAGCCGACAAAACACTCTTTATGATATTGATTCCAGTAGTTTCATCTTGAGAGTCCCCCTTCAAATGTTCCAAAGCTTTTCCAGCAAGAAGTAACGCAACTCCACCTCCGGAAACAATTCCTTCAGCAACGGCCGCACGAGTCGCATTCAAAGCATCTTCGATACGAAGTTTCTTTTCTTTTAGTTCAAGCTCACTTGCCGCACCAACCTTGATAAGCCCTATTCCTCCGCCAAGTTTCGCCAACCTTTCGTGTAATTTTTCTTTGTCAAAATCTGAAGTTGCTTTCGACAACACAGCCTTGATTTCTTCAACTCTTTCCTCGATCGCCTTCTTCTTTCCTTTTCCTTCAACGATCGTAGTACTATCTTTATCAGACACAACTTTTCTCGCTTCTCCAAGATGTTCCATTTCTACATTTTCAAGTTTTAGCCCAATCTCATCACTGATCACAGTTCCTCCTGTCAAAACTGCAAGATCTTTCAGCATATCTTTCCTGCGTTCTCCAAAGCCTGGAGCTTTTACAGCAAGGATATTAAAAATCCCACGAAGTTTATTTAGAACAAGTGTCGCAAGCGCTTCACCATCAACATCTTCCGCAATAATCACGATTTCTTTTCTTCCACTTTGCGCAACTTTTTCAAGCACAGGAATAAGTTCTTGAACTGAAGAAATTTTCTTGTCCGTAATCAAAATTTTCGCATCATCATACACGGCCTCCATCCTAGAATGATCAGTCACGAAATATGCAGAAATATATCCGTTATCAAATTGCATTCCTTCCACAACTTCTTTTGTAAGCCCCATTGTTTGAGATTCTTCAACCTGCACAACCCCTTCATTTCCAACCATTTCCATAATCTCAGCGATAAGCTTTCCAACCTCTGCATCTTGCGCAGAAATCGTCGCAACCTGCTGAATCATTTCTTTGCTATTTCCGACATCGATAGCCATTTCGCTCAAAGCTTTTGTAAGATGTTTAACAGCTTTTTCGATACCGCTTTTTAGCTTCATTGGATTTGCACCAGCCGTAAGATTTCGAAGACCTTCCTTGATAATGGCTTCAGCAAGCACAGTCGCAGTCGTAGTACCATCTCCGGCAACATCATTTGTACGTGTCGCAACTTCCTTCACCATCTGAACACCCATATTTTCATAAGCATCCGGAAGTTCAATTTCTTTTGCTATAGTCACGCCATCATTCGTAATCAAAGGTGAGCCATATTTCTTGTCCAAAACCACATTTCGTCCTTTAGGTCCTAGTGTAATTTTTACCGCCTTCGCCAATTTTTCAACACCAGCCAAAAGTCTTTGTCTTGCATCATCTCCAAATCTAATTTGCTTTGCCATGA
>CALRHQ010000001.1 GCA_943359415.1 Candidatus Peribacteria bacterium | reverse complement strand
AAGAATGCTTTATGGAGAATCCAAAGCCAATATTCCTTCTCAATTTTTGGAAGATATTGATGCAGCTCTTGTAGATAGAAATTACGGACAAAATTCTACGAGAAAACATTTCTCTATCTCAGATATTGAAAGACGACCTGTACCTGTTGAACTTGATAAAGGCGTTGATATAGAACTTTCGTCAGGAGATAGAGTTGCACATTTGGTTTTCGGTGGTGGAATAATTGTCAACGTAACAGGTGGAGTCGCAACTGTTGCCTTCGAAGATCCAAAAATAGGTGTAAAGAAACTTGCTATAAGCGTTGCGCCACTTCGAAAAATAAGCTAAAATTTTCTTATGTACGAACTTGAAAATACAGGCACAGGAAAGAAAGTTTTTGTTGGATCTGTTATTGCCATTTTTTCTTTTTTGGTAGGATGGCAAGCAAGCAGTTTCGGGCTTCTTGGCAATGTTTTTGAAACAAATAAAAGCGAAGATATAGTAGTTTCAGACAAGGTGGAACATGATGAAAATTTGAATCTTTTTTGGGATATTTGGGATAAACTTGATAAAGAATATGTAGATGAAAGTAAGGTTCCTTCAGAAGATAAAATTTATGGTGCAATAAAAGGATTGGTTAATTCGTTTGAAGATCCTTATACGGTTTTCATGACGCCTGAAGAAAGCAAAGAATTTGGAGAAAATATAGATGGAAAACTTGAAGGTATTGGGGCAGAACTTACAGTTGAGGATAAACTTTTAAAAATTGTAACTCCAATGAAAGGCAGTCCTGCTGAAAATGCTGGTTTACTTCCCGGAGATATTATTTACAAAATAGATGAAAAAATTGCAAATGACATGTCTCTTTTTGATGCGATAATGGCTATTCGCGGTAAAAAAGGAACAAGCGTGACTCTTACAATCGGTAGAAAAAATCTTGATAAAACTTTCGATGTTTCTATCATCCGTGACAGTATAGAAATCGATAGTGTTACTATGGAAAAAACAAAAAGTGGTATTGTTTACTTGAGCGTAAATCAATTTAACGAGAAGACAAATGAACAATTTGGAAAAGCTATTTCTGGAATGATTTTAGATGAACCAAAAGGTTTAATTGTTGATTTGAGATATAACGGCGGTGGCTATTTAAGTAGCGCTGTAGAGCTTTTATCTTATTTATTGCCTGCTAATACTAATGCTGTTGAAATTCGCCAACGTGGAAAAGAAAACGACATGATGAAAACTAATGGAAATCCAAAGCTTACAAAAGTTCCTTTAATTGTTTTAGTAAATGAAGGAAGTGCTTCTGCCTCAGAAATTCTTGCAGGTGCAGTACAAGATCTTAAACGAGGAATTGTGATGGGAACTAAGACTTATGGAAAAGGATCTGTTCAGGAAGTGGATAGTTTTGAAGATGGATCAAGTATAAGAATGACTATCGCAAAGTGGTTTACGCCCAATGGACGTAGCGTAAATCATGTCGGCCTTATTCCTGACATTGTTGTTGAACTGAAAGATGAAGACTTGAAGAATAAAAAGGATACCCAAAAAGAAGCAGCTATTAAATATCTTGAGGAGCTACGTTAATATCTTCCGGCAAAATTTTGTGTTGAAGTTTTCGTTGTACACAAATAATTATTCCGAATGCGACAAGCGCATATACTCCACTAAAGATAAACGGTAAGCTTTCGTGTACTTGAAAGACATATCCTGCAACAATAGGTCCTGCGATCGTGCTAAGTGACATTACGGCTGCGAGAATGCCCATGACCTCCCCTCTTTCGTTTGGATTTGCTGAGCCAGCTATTTGGCTCATTAACGTCACTCTAAGAACCGATTGAGTAAAAGTTATTAGAACCATTCCTACTAAGAACACCGGTAATATTTCTATCCCCATTATGAAGTAACCTACTGCAAACGTTGGCATGAGCCAAAGTGTGAGGTTTGATTCCTTGAATTTTTTTAACCAAAAATGTTTTAGTGCAACTCCTTGGTTTATCGCTATAATCACTCCTATCATTGTCATAAATATTCCTGCCGTAAATGCTCCATATCCGAAAGCCTGCGACAAAAACAACGAAAAGACTGAATGCATTCCTACCGCAGCCATTCCAAAGAAAAACCATATTATGTATGCAGGCAAAAGCTCTTTATTTTTTACCGCTGTTATCAGTGGAGTCATTGGATTTAAAGAAAGTTTTTTTGATTTATCAATATTTTTATTTGTCTCAGGTAAAAAGAAAAACACCAGTATTGAATTTATAAGTGCAAGTGCTCCTACAACCCAAAATGGAAATGAATGTGAAACAGAGCTTAATAGTCCACCTATCATTGGTCCTATGATAAATCCTATCCCGAAAATTGCCCCTATAAAGCCAATATTTTCAGTTCGTTCTTTATCATTCTTTGAAATATCAGTCAAATAACTTTGTGCGATTGGTAAATTTCCAGCAGCCATTCCATCAATAATTCTTCCCAAGAAAAGTACCCAAATTTGATTCGCCATAGCGAAAACTATCCATCCTATCGCTGTTGATAAAATACTGACTATAAGAACAGGTCTTCGTCCTATTTTATCAGATAGTGATCCTAAAAATGGAGCACTTAAAAATGAAAAAAGTGAAAACACTGCAAATAGCAAAGTGATCACAGATGGCTTTGCTCCAAATGATTGCACGTAAAATGGCAAAACAGGGATAATAATGCCAATTCCAATGACGTCTACTAAAACTGTTAGTGCGATTAATATTTTCTCTTTATGCATTTTAAAATTTTTACCCCAATGATTTCCTGATTTCCGCTGCCCTTATCGCGTCTTCAGAAAAATCTTCATTAGTAATTAATCGTTGATAAATATTTGATGTGAGATTTCTGTGGATTATATGGCTCGTTTTTTCTTGTCCGATTTCTACTCCTATTATTTTTTCTATGTCTTTTATCTCATCTCTTACATCTTTCCATATGTCGTTTTTTTTGCATAAAAGATCAAGATTTTCTCTGTTTAAGTAATGTCCGGCATGTCTAAAATCTTCTATCAAATATGGACATAAATGTTTTATCAGATCCAACATGCCTTTTTTCTTCGCATACAAAAGCGCTCTTCCCTGCCCTATCAACTCCGGAGGAACTCCCAATGAATATAAAGCTCCGGTAAAAATAATTGCGCGTGGAAGTTTTATTTTTCCTTCTCCGCGTGAATATCCGAAGAGTCCGACATGCTGTATACGTTCTCTGTTTTGAGGTAATTTTTTACCTAAATGATTTATCATTTCCGCTGACGGCTCTATAACAGATTTGAAATATCTTGAAACGTAATTATTAAAATCATTTAATTGTTCCTGCTCTTTTGCACTGATTTTTATGTATTTTTTCCTATTTTCCGGAATTTTTTCATTTAACTTCTTGATGGCCTTTTTCACTTCCTTCAGAGGATAATCATATCTAAATGCACTCTGAAGTGTAAGCGTTGCCACTCCTTTATATTCCTCCAAAACGGCATCTATGTTTTCAGGATTTATTCCGCCTCTAAATGGCAATGCACCACCTCCAACCCATGGATACATTTTGATATTTTCTTCTTCTCCAAATTCATGATAAAGGCTTATTGCTTGTTTTGAAAAAAGTTTTGCAGGCAAAAAACCGCTATTCATAGCCGTATCGCTTCTCGCTGTGAAAGTCCGCATGTACTGAGGTTTGAAGTGATATTCCTTTTTAAGAAAATCGATATATTCTTTTAAAATTGATTTTATTTTCGGTAGTGTTTCAAATTTTTCAAAAAGTGGAATCACGTCTATTCTTTTCAAATCGGATTTCATTTCAAAAATTTCTTTTGTGGCTTTCGATATTTTTGAAAATGTTTTTTGCAAATAAATAAGCTGATCTGCACTTGTTGTCATGGGCAAAATCACTTCAAAAAGCGGTGGAGCGTGCATCTTATAAGTCTTTGCAGCATTCTCTGCTGTAATCATACTCATGAAAGCACGAGGAAGTTTGTGGCTTGGCTCAAGCCAAATATTTGGAACTCTGAAAGTTAAAAATACATCTCTGCCTATTTGTTTCTTTGAAAAAAAACTGTGATATTTATTGAAAAGTCTATCTATTACCGCTTCGTCTACGAATTTCCCTTCCCAATCCCACATATATTCTTCCACATTCAGTTCGGAGAAAGATCTGACGCATTCTTCTATCTCATCGTTAACAGAAATAAATCTTTTTCCAGTGAAATATGCCGCTGAAGCATTGTCTGGATGCTGCGTTGCCATTGTTGCGGGTATTTTTCTCATAGGATTTGGCGGGTAAATCTTGAGTAGGAAAAAATGGCGGAGAGGGAGGGATTTACCCCTTCTGGGCATAAACTTCTCATCCCTACCAATCTTATCCATTGAAAGCCATCTCTGCCTTGCAGAGCTATCTTTCAATGGCGGAGAGGGAGGGATTCGAACCCTCGCGGGAACTTACGTCCCCCTACAGGTTTAGCAAACCCGCCTCTTCAGCCTCTTGAGTACCTCTCCATTGGGTTTTGCTAGTCAAAAAGCTACATCACTATATGGAAAACATTACACAAAGTCTAGGTGATTTTCTTGTTTTTTTGGTTAATCAAAGTTATAAATATAGTTACTATTTAACAAAATAATTATGAAGAATTTAAAATTATTAGTTTCAGGAGTTATTATTACTTCGTTTGTCTTAACCGGATGCGCTACGTCATCAAGTAAAGTTAATCTTACTCTTGATAATATTTCATGGAGAGGGGATAAATTCTTGAATTTTGATCTTTACTTGGAGCGTCCTGATCTTGGCTTAAGTGAGCCTGAAAATGAAGCTGGCGACCTATATTCTTCTGAATTGTCAGATGCTATAAATCCAAAACTTATGTATGTAAGTGAGACAAGTGATCAAGAACCTGAAAGTGGAAATATGTGTGACAGGCCTAGATTTCCTCACAAATGTAGCGTTGTCTTGAAAGGAGATGATATCAAAAAAAGCTCTAATGATTTCCTTATAAAAATAACTTTTGAAGATGGAACTTATGTATCGAAAGAAATTTCTGTACCTATGCCTGACCGAATTGAGCTTCCGGCTATTTCTGCTCCAAGTGCTCTACCAAAACAAGATGAAACTTTCTTAGTAGAGTTCAAAGATGTTGGAGCCGATGAATATACTGTTGAAGTTAACATGTGTAAAGCTTATGCGGATAATGGAATTAATCCATGTCTTGATGGAGCGGCTTACGTTGTTCAAAGAAAAGATGACAAACTTGTAATAGTTGAACCGAATGTTCCTTCAAAGCCTCTTGTCACAGAAAAGGATGGGGTTATACAGGTCAAAAGTGATCTAAAGCTTAAATTCACTGAAAGCGTTGAATACTATGTAACTGCAGCTGAAAAAGGCGAAGTTGATGGAGTAGAAAGTTTTGTTGATATAACTGATTCAAAAAGCTTTCCGGTAAAATAGTAAATCTATTTGTTATCGATTCCGACGGCCTGCGAGATATTCTCAAGGCCGTCTTTTTTTAGAAGTTTTACAAGGCCTTGATTGATCTCTCCTATGACCTGAGGTCCTTCAAAAATCATGCCAGTAATCATCTGCAAAAGTGATGCACCAAGTCGTATTTTTTTATAAGCATCCTCTGCATTAAATATACCTCCAACTCCTATGATTATTGATTTGCCCTGCGTTTTTTTGTAAATATATTTTATCGTTTCATTAGATAAATCTTCGACAGGTTTCCCGCTTATCCCACCAAATTCTACGATATTTTTTTCGTGAATTTTCGTCATCATTTTTTTGTTTGTCCTGTCTTTTGTGAGGTTTGTGCAAATAAATCCATCTATTTTAGACTTTGCAGCTATTTCTATTATGTCGTCGATTTCCGAGCGTTTTAAGTCCGGTGGCATTTTCAAAAAAACAGGTTTTTTATTTCTATTTTTCGCTATCACTTTTAACAATTTAGCTAACGACTCTGGATCCGTAAATGGCTGTCCTCCATGCGTATTTGGACATGAAATATTTATCGTCATGTATGAACAGATTTCTTTTGTGAGATTAAATCCTTTTAAATAATCTTTGATTCCTTCATCCGACATCGCTGTGCGTTCGCAGTTTGTTTTTGCAACACTTACGCCTAATGGAAATTTGAATTTTTCTTTTTTAATCCTATTTGAAATTTCGTCGGCACCTTTATTGTTTAACCCATAATATACTATAAGCCCTTGAGATTTTTTTAGCCTCCACAGTCTTGGTCTTGGGTTTCCATAGCATTTATCTCCTGTTATTGACCCACCTTCTTCATATCCAAATCCAACTTCAGGAAGAATTTTATAAAGCTCGATATTTTTATCAAAACCTGCCGCAAGTCCAACCGGATTTTCGAATTTTATTCCTAGAATTTTTTGCTTAAGTACTTCATTTTTATAATAAAAAATCGCCCGTGTAAATAATCTTGTGACAACATTGCTTCCCAAAAATCTTCCAATCTTATTGAAATGATCATGTATATCTTCCGGATCAAAAAGAAAAACAATTCTTTTTACAATGTTTTTGTATAAAAATTTAAGTATCATATTTTTCAGTGCAATGACTTCCTCTGCGAAATTCAGCCCTATGCTGAGCCAAAATATGGCAATAACTATTCCTGCAAATACATCCGATGGATTGTGTACATGCAAATATAATCTGCTAAATCCTATTAGTGATGCGAATGTCAAACAGCTTACAAAAAATATAAATTTCAAAAATTTGTTTTTTATTTTGTCCTTAAATATAAAAAATAAAAGCATGAAAAATACGAAAGACATTGTCGTGTGTCCACTTGGAAAACTTGGATCATCTTCAAATACAATCATCCTTTCAGGACGTTCTCGTAGCACAGTATATTTCAATATAAATTCCGTCAAAAATGCTCCAAATGCAGTAAACGCAACAGCGTAAAATTTTTGGATTTCCTTCTTTGAAAGTAAAAATATCAGAAGTAAAATTGTAAAAATAAGTATAGCCGCTACGCTTCCGAAGTCTGTCATTATTTTAAAAACTTTTATAAAAAATTCCGTTTGAAGCGGTTCGATCTTTGCAAGGATTGCTTGGTCAAGATTTATTATTGATTCTAGTACCAATCTTTATTATGTTTGATTTATTCTTATGCTCGACTAGGATACCATAAATTCACAAAATTAGATCTTATCAATTTCTTCAGCTAATTTATAATCTTTATCGGTAACTTTATCCTCACTATGTGTTCTTAATGAGAGTCGGACATTTTTATAATTGTAAATAAAAATATCCGGATGGTGATTGTTTTTTTCAGCAAGTACCCCAACTTGATTAACGAAATTGATGGCTTCTACGAAGTTTTTAAAACTAAATTCTTTGATTAATTGTTTTTCTTGCTGTATCCAATTTGGCATGTGAAGTTTTTTAAAAATGGCGGAGAGAGAGGGATTTACCCCTTCGCTTCGCTGCGGGGCATAAACTTCTCATCCCTCAACTATAATAATGGCGGAGAGAGAGGGATTCGAACCCCCGAGGAGTTTGCACCCCTAGCGGTTTTCAAGACCGTCGCCTTCAACCACTCGGCCATCTCTCCATATTTTGTAGGCTTACTGCGTTCAGCGGTTGCATAGCCACACGCTTCACTTGTTCGCGCTCGCGCCGTGCGCTCGCTATTTTGTAGGCTTTGCGTCGCTCAGAAATGGCAGAGCCATATTCTTCGCTAGCTACGCGCTCGCGCCGTGCGCTCGCCGTTTTTCCGTGCGCTCGCCGTTTTGCTTTTAGGATTGGTCGTTATCTTAAAGCTCGCGAATTATATTACATCTCTTCTACCACCGCAACCCCAAGTAAATCAAGGCCGTTTTGTAGGATCTGGCTCACCGATTCGACCACTTTTAGTCTAAACAATCTATCTTTTGGTTCTTTAGCTGTCAAAACAGGAACTGAGTTGTAAAAAGAATTAAATTTTTGAGCCAATTCGTATAAATACTGACATAATAAATTTGGCTTGTACTCACGTGCAGAATAAATCAGCTCTTCCTTGAATTTAGGAATTGTGCGTAAAAGTTGTGACGTTTTTTCTAAAATTTCTGCCTTATCCTCCACTGTTTTTCCTGAAGATTTAGCCATCTTTGCTTTTCTCAAAATACTTCTAGCCCTTGCATAAGTATATTGCATGTATGGCGCGCTATTACCTTCCAAAGAAAGCATTTTGTCCCAATCGAAAACTATATCAGTGGTTCGATTTTGTGAAAGTATATTGTATTTTACTGAACCTATACCCACTATTTCTGCTACAGCATCTTTGTTTTTCAAATTAGGACTTTTTTCTTCTATTATTTTTCTTGCTCTTTTTATGGCTTCCTCAAGCACTTTATCTAGCAATATTATATTTCCTTTTCTTGTGCTCATTTGCATGTCGGCCATTCTCATTCTTCCGAAACTTACGTGAACAGCTTCATTTTTGTACCATGAAAATCTTTTTGCAACATCAAACAACTGCTTGAAATACATATTTTGCGCCATATCTACCACGTATACAATCTTTTCCGGATGCCAGTGATTTATGCGGTAATGCAAAGTAGTGATATCTCTTGTTGAGTATAAAGTTGCCCCATCTTTTTTCTGAATCACGAGTGGAGACATATTTTCATCTTCGAATTTTGCTATGTATGAGCCTTCGTCCCCTTCAACAAATATTTTTTTCTTTTTTCCTTCCGCAAGAATATCCGCCATCTTATCTTCATAAAAGCTTTCTCCAAGAGTGAAATCAAATTTTATTCCTGACAATTTTTTGTATGTTTTGTTTATATCTTTAAGACTTTCAGCTACAAACCATTTCCATAATTTTCTATTTTCCTTATCTCCTTCTTCAAAATCTTTGAATTCCTTTCTTGCGAAGTCCTCAAGTTTTGGATCTTTTTCCGCTTCATCATGAAATTTTACATAAAGTTTCAGCATTTCGTTGATGGGATCTTTTTCCAAAATTTCTTTTTTTCCCCATTTTTTGTATGCATAAATCAATTTTCCAAACTGTGTTCCCCAATCTCCGATGTGATTTATGGATATCGTTTTGTATCCGATACACCCCAAAATATTGTTTATTGTCTGACCTATGACTGTGGATAATAAATGATGTACTCCGAGCGGTTTTGCAATATTTGGAGCACTATATTCTACGATGACTTTCTTCTTTTTCCCTTCATTACATTTTCCATATTTTGCCTTCTCTTTGAGCACTTTTAGCATTTCGCTTTTTAGGGCTTTTTCAGAAATGAAGAAGTTTATGAACCCTGGTCCAGCTATTTCGATTTTTGATATAAGTGTATTTTTTGGAATATTTTTCACTATTTGAGCAGCTATTTCTCTTGGATTTTTTTGCATAATTTTTCCAAGTTTCATCGCGATATTTGCCGCATAATCTCCGTGTGAAATATCTGCAGGATATGCCATGTCTATAGGCTCATTACGTTTAAGTGTTTTTGATACAGCTTTCTCAAGGATGGATTTTACTTGTTCTTTTATTGTCATTTTTTAGATTTTTAAGAAATAGGCTTTTTCTTGAAGCGGAATTTTTGAATCGTCCGCCGTTCGCCTACCTTCCACTCCCAATTCAACCGAAGGATTTTCCGGAGTAAGTATGTATTCTTCTATTTCGCCACCTATGTATTTTATGATATTCATTCCCATTTCTCGTAATATTTCGCCAAATTTATCGAGATGCATATTGCTCAAATCCTCAACAATAAATGTCGCATTTACTGTACGCATTGTTATTTTTGTTCTTTCACATTCGCGATAATTCCAATATCTCTGCACTATTCCACCTTTGTCCATGTATGAAACTTCCCCCTCACCTGCATTGTAAACCTCTATCGAATTTACCGGTCTAAATGGCTCACCACCCTTTGTATAAAGCAAATTTAGATCTCCACAAAGCCAATCTATATCTTTTGCACGAACTGGAAGTAAATATTTAAGATTAAAATATCTACATATGTCTTCCAGTGAAGTTTTATGAACTACTTCCTCCCCTTCTTTGGCTCTAGAAAGCAATTTTGCAACTACGTGTTGATGTTTTAATGGTGAAATTCCAAACATTCCAAATGCCTCGTCCCATGCTTTTATGTACGGTTCATCATGTATTTCTTTGTTCTCAAATTCTTTTTGGCGTTGAGCCCAAATACCACGAAGCAGACTTTGTATATAAGAAATCCGTCTATTGTTGTTTATGTTTCTTATTATTATTACACCTATTTTTAGGCCTGTATATTGCTTGAAGATACTTTCGTCTATCTTGATGTTCATTTTGTCGTTTTTATTTCTTAGGACATTCTAATGAAAAGGGGGTTGATAAATCCAGCGTTTTTTGCTATAATTCCATGATACAAAGAAAAAATAACAAAAATAAAAATGAAGAACGTATTCTCAAAACTAATTGCATCACTGGCCGTTGTGGTCATGTCTATGGGCTTTACGGCATTTGCTGCTGTTGATAAAAACCCGCCAAGTGACGTGATAGGTCTCAAAGGAATTGCCCTGAATGCAGGTGCAAAAATCTCATGGGACGCTGCAACCGACAATTTGAAGGTTGCCGGATATCAAGTGCACTATGACGTTAAGTCTGTGCAAAATCCAGGAGAAAAATATGCTTTCATCAAGGATGTTGGCAATGTTCTAACATACAATGTTACAGGTCTTGAAAATGGTAAAAAATACTATTTTTCAATAATTGCCTACGATGAAGCGAAAAATGAAAGTGCAAACTGGGGAGCTCCGGAAGCATCCGTCACTCCAACTGCCGATGCTCCTGAAGCAAAAGATAACACTGCGCCTCAAGTTTCAAAGGCTACAGCTCTGAGTAAAGAACAAGTAAAAGTTGTTTTTTCTGAAGCTGTCGTTATTCCAAAAGATAAACCTGAAGATGCTTTTCAAATAGAAGATGAAGATACTCTTGAACCTTTAGCAATTCTAAAAGCTGAAATGGACGAAGAGGATAAAAATAATAAAACCGTTGTCCTTACAACTGCTCCACAGACAGAAAAATCAAAATATAAACTTACTGTTGGAATCGATGTAGAGGATACATTTGGAAATACTATAATCAGTGGAACTTCAGATACCGCAGAATTTGACGGTAGTGGTGCAAATAAGGTCGCTGAAGATACGAAAGGACCTGAAGTGGTAAAAGTCGAACCAATGGATAATACCCATGTTATTGTGACTTTCAACGAGACTATTGTCTTAGGAATTGATCCTTCTCAAAATTTTAATATCGTGGAAGCTGCAGATGCTACTAAACAATTGCAGGTTTTGGGTGTTGAACTTGGGAAAAATACTGAAAATGTTGAAGATTCTTCAGCTATCGTGACAACTTCTTCTCAAGCTGAAAAGAAATACACGGTTTCAGTCCTTGGATTAAAAGATAATGGTGGAAATGAAATCAGTTCTTCTAAAGCAACCGGTGAATTTACCGGAGTAAAAGAAGTGAAACCTCCTGCCAATATTGAAGATATTTTGCCACCAAAAGATGTGGCTAAACTTATGGCTGCATATGTTTTTGATGCAGGAAAATATGTCGTAAATCTTTCATGGGAAAATCCAGTGGAAAATAAAACTGATACAAAAGAACAACTTGTTTACATGAGTGAAGATCAAGGAACAAGCTATGCAAAAAAAGCCAGTCTAGATGGCACTGATACAAAATATTCGGTGAAAGATCTTATTCCTGGAGAATATTGGTTCAAAATCACTCAAAAAGATGCAGCAGGAAATGAAAGTGAAGGTATTATAAAGAAAGTGACTTTGGCTGAGACTGGACCTGAATTGCTTGGACTTTTGGCTTTGTCTGTAGCCCTTGGAAAAGTTGTGACGAAAAGAAAAAAATAATTTCAAACGGTTTACTTCGAAATATTCCTTTGAACTTATGCTTCTTTTTCCTGTTCACAATCTTTTTACGAATAGAACACAATGCGTTCAAAAGAATATTTCGAAGTAAACTCGACATTTTAGAAATAATTTAATTTTTTTTAATATAAATTTAATCTTCCTTTCGTATTATGGGGGCATGTTTTTTAAATATATTTTTCAAATAATCTTTGTTGTTGGTGTGTCATGCGCTATTTTCATCATTGACCTACCTGACAACAGGTTTCATGCGTATTTTTTGGATGTCGGACAGGGTGATAGTTTGCTCATAAAAACGCCTGAAAATAAACATATTTTGATAGATGGAGGCCCTAGGAATAACGTATCAAAAGAAATTGGAGATACTATGTTTTTCTTTGATAGAACTATTGATCTTATGGTGCTTACTCATCCACATGCTGACCACGTTAGCGGGCTTATTTCTGTTCTTAAAAACTATGACGTTAAACGAGTTATGGCAACTTTTGTTCTTTATAAGAGTGATGTATATGCAAATTTTTTAAAAGCTGTAAAAGAGGAAGGTGCTGAGATTTTTGTTGCTGATAGTGAAACTGATTTTGATTTTGGAAGTACTTTTGTCGATACAATTTATCCATTTTCAAAAATCAACGGACAAACTTTTAAAGATGTAAATGATTCATCTGTTGTAATGAGAATTATTTACGAAGATAAGTCTATTTTTGTTGGTGGAGATATCGGAGAAAGCATAGAAAAAAAGATTATTGCGAAATATAAAAATTTAAAATCAGATGTTTTGAAAATTTCTCATCATGGAAGTAAAAAATCTTCAAGCGATGCGTTTTTACAGGAGATTGGCCCTAAAATTGCCATCATAAGTTGCAGTAAAAACAATTCATATGGTTTCCCGACTCAAATTGTTTTGGATAGACTTGAAAAATATGGCATAAAAATTTACCGAACTGATTTAGACGGAAAAGTGGAAATAATTTTTTAAATTCTTTCTATATCTGCTCCAAGATTTCGAAGTTTTTCTTCTATTTTTTCGTAACCTCTATCTATGTAATTTATATTTGAAATTTCAGTTTTGCCATTTGCTATTAGTGCAGCTATAACCATTGCCGCCCCAGCTCTTATGTCGCAACTTGCGATAGGTACTCCATCTAGAGGTGTTGGTCCTGAGATCAAAGCTTGGTGTGGATTTAAAAGATTTATTTTTGCGCCCATTTTTTCCAGTTCGAAAATATAATTTAATCGACCTTCAAATAATGTTTCGAAAACTTTGCTAACTCCATGTGCTTGAGTCAAAAGGACTGCAAACGGTGCCTGCAGGTCTGTCGGAAAACTTGGAAATACAGCTGTCCTAAGCGTTTTTACTGCAGTAAGATTAAGTGCTGTATTTATTTTCACACTGTCTTTTCCTATAGTTAATGGAATGCCAACTTCTTCAAGTTTTTGCCAAAGACTATCTAAATCATTTGGATTAAATCCTTTTACAAGTACGCTTCCGCCTGTTGCTGCTGCGGCGATCAAGATTGTTCCAGCTTCCAAATAATCACCGGTAATTCTATATTTTACTTTTTTTAATTTCTTAACGCCTTTTATTTTTAAAACATTTGTCCCGATTCCTTTTATCTTTGCTCCTCTTTTATTTAAAAATTCGCATAAATCTTGTACATGTGGTTCGCAGGCTGCAAGCCTGATTTCCGTTTCTCCTTGAGCTAGAACCGATGCCATTATCGCATTTTCTGTTGCCGTGACGCTTAATTCCGGAAGGATTATTTTCTTACCTTTCAGAATATTACATTTTATATTTAAGCCTTGTTGGTCATCTATCACCTCGCATCCAAGTTCTTTGAAAGCATGGGTATGCGCATCTACAGATCTTTTTCCAAGTACACATCCACCCGGATATTGCATTTTTACTTTGCCGGTTCTTGGCAAAAGTCCACCAAGTATCAAAATTGATGCGCGCATTTTCGTAACCATTTCATTTGGAATTTCTTGGTCTGAAATTTTAGAAGGATCTATTTCGAGAATGTGATTTTCAAATGACGTTTTTGCTCCAAGTGCTGTGATAATCTTGATCATTGACCTTACGTCTTCTATGTTTGGAACATTTTCAAGGATTACTTTTTCTTTTGACAAAAGTGATGCACAAATTATAGGAAGTGCAGCGTTTTTTGAGCCACTTACCGTGACTTCCCCTTGAAGTTTTTTGCCTCCTTTTATTATAAAATTAGCCATAACGAAGGCATTATACAGATTTTCTCCTAAATTTAAACCTTTTTGGATGCTTTTGAGGCTGTAAAGGATTGATAATTTCTCTTATTTCTGCTATAATTGTGAGATTAAAAAAAAACAAAAATAAATAAAAATGAAGGTGTCCTCAAAAAAGTTAGCTTTTGTCCTGATTGCTGTTTCCGTAGTGGGAGGCATTTTTGTGAATAAGGCGTTACACAAGAGCGATTACAACATTATTAATACGTCTGTTTTAAGCGTTTTAAAGGCGACATATGAAGACTTTGCTCCATCTGCGCCTGATCTTTCTATAGTAAATATTGTTTTAAATAAAGAATCAGAGCCAACCGAAGATTTTAATTATTATAAATATAAAGCCAGCATTGTTGTAAAAAATAATGGTGGAAGACTTATAAATGCTCGCGTTATTTTGCATGGAGATGGTAACCAAAAAAACGTAGCGGTAAGAAATACTGATTACGGTTTTTCTTTGGCCAAAGATGGAACTTATATAATCAAAGATTATGAAGTTATTTTTGATGGGAACTATAACGGCGGAGATGTTCCTATTTATCTGGATATAGCAGATAAAACCGATGCAGATAAAACAAACAATGTTTTTATTTCTAAAATTTTCGAAGGTCCAGGAAAAATAAAAGATATTTTTATTTCTGATATTTCATCTGATGGAAAAATCGAATTAAACTTTAATGACAACAAATATGTCGTTAAAAAACACAATTTTGAACTCTTGAGAAAAGACAATGTTTTGCTTGAAAGTGGCGATGGAAAATATTTTGAAAATACATCTTTCTCAACTCCTATTGGATATTATGTTTATGAGAATTCTGCAAAAAATCTTGAGACTGATTTCGCTAGAGATGGCCGCAGTGAGGAAAATTCTCACTATGTAAAATTTTCGGAACACCCATATGGCTCAACAAATAATCACTATGTTTTCGTTAAGGCCACAAATCCTGAAAATGGATATTATGCAGTAACTGATGTTGTGGAACTTGGCCCTCAAAAAGAGATGAATAGAGCTGAGTTTATGAAAGCGTTTGTTGATTATTTAAAAATCACTTTATCTGTAAATGAAGTACTTTCTTACACTGATGTAAGCCCGGATCAATGGTATGCGCCTTACGTGCAAACTGTTTACAATCTAGGACTTTTGAATACTTCTGCACTTAGTTTTTCTCCTGAGAAAAAAATCACAAGAGGTGATGTTTTGAAAATGGTAATGGATTATTTTGAAGCTGATCTTACTCAAAGTACTGAAAAACATTTTAAAGATGTTGATGACAACTCTCCTGTTTATCCTTACGTACAAAGCTTTTTAGCTGAGGGGAAAGCCGACGGACTTGGCGTCAACTTTAGCCCTGACTTACCTGCAACGCAGGATTTTGTAAAAAATATTATAGATGAATATAGAAAAAATAATTAAATTTTATTTTCTTTTAGTGATGATTGTTTGTTCAACCGTTGCCGTTGGCTCGGACAGAAACACTCAAACTTTCATGGCGAATGTTTTGGGATATAATTCAGTTGAACATTCTGTTATCGAAGTAGATGACAGAAAAATTGATTTTGAAATATCTCGAAACAAAGATGTTTTATCTGTTGTCCCCGGAGCTACGAATGTAAATATGATGAAAATATCTTTCAGAACTCACGATGATCAAATGCTTATAAACGGCTTAAAGCTCAAGATTTTCGGCGTGCTTTCTGAGAATATCGATAAAGCAATTTTGAAAAGTGGTGAAGAAATTTTGTCCGAAGGAAATATAGAAAATGGATATATTTCTTTTGGAAATGTTGGATATAAAACTGATAAAAATTCCGAAGGACTTATTTCTATTTTCTTAGATGTTGGTGAAAACTTGAAGGCTGGAGAAAGGATTAGATTAGATCTTCAAGATCCAAAAGATATTTATATGATGGTAGGTGGAAGAAATTTCGATTTAAAAACTTCTTTTCCTGTAAAAGGAAAAGCCTTAAGTATTGTTTCTTTGCGTGGATGGATTCCAGGATATACTATGCCTAAAAACGTGGTGGACAGAAAAAAATAATTTTAGATTTGTTCTAAATAACATTTTTCACAATAGACTGTTTCTTTGCGACCTTTTGCATATGTCGTGGATATTTCTGTTCCACATTTTATACACTGCCTGTCATATAGTTTTCTTGGATTCATTTTTCCTTTTCTTTCAAAATGCCTACAATCGTGACACAGATGCGGTAACGCTAAACCGTGTTTTTTATAAAAATTTAATTCTTGAGGAATTATTTTGAAAGATTTCCCATCTTTTTCGCATTCTATTGTTGTGTTTAAAATGTCGTCATTTACTTCCGAGATATCGTTTGGCAGGTCTTTCACTTTGATGTTTTTTAGTTCTGTTTTAGGCTTCTCGTAATCTTCCCATATAAATCCCTGTCTTTCCGCTGTTGCCTTATCTAAAGGAAAATAATACTGAGCCATTGAGCTATTGTATCCGATGAGGCTTATTTTGGCATCAAAGAATTCACCCCATGAGCCATCTTTCTTCATGTGTTCAATAATTTTTGGCAATAGTTTTTCGTATTCTTCTTTTGTATATTTTTTATTTAGGATGCAATATTCGTTGTAGTTTAGGTTTGTGCATCCAAAACAATTGCTAAGCTTATAGCAATAATCGCAATAAAGTATGTCGTTGCTTTGCGAACATTTATTGCAAAATTTTACGTTGTTCGACCTGTAAACTCCAACCGATTCGTAAATAAAATTTGCATCCAATCCCGTGTTGAAGCAATCATATCCGGTATTTAACATACCATCCCATACGTATTTGCAATCTTGTGATTCCATTACGTCAAAACAGTATGAGCAATTTTTTGAATTGCTTATGTAGTCTCCCAAACAGTTTTCACTGTTATCTATTTCTAGATTTTTATGTGGAGTTTTCAGCCTTAGTTCTGCCAATTTTTTCTTTGAGTCTTGAATGTTCTCGTAAGTAAATTTAAAGTTATTTAGAAAATCTTCGTATTGTTCTCTGCTTAATCGCTCATTAAATAAACAATATTCTTTGTGATGAAGACCGATACATCCGAAACAATTTTTACATCCGACCAAATCTTCGCAAAAGAAGCAGTCGCTTATATTGCTTGAATTAAAGCAAAAGAAGCAATGATATCCTCCTGTAACTTTTGTGCACTCATAACACAGTTCACATTGTAATGCCCAAAACATATCCATGCAGTCTCTGCCGTAAGCACTTGTTGTGCAATAATGGAAATCCTGAGATTGCTCGCTGTTGAAACATAAATATGAATCTTTCAATTGGCTTGTGTCATTGCAGTAATCACTGTTTTCATTTGCTCTGTTGTCTAGATTTATTTTTGGTACTTTAAGGCAAAGTTCCTCGAACTGTTCAAAGAATGACCTGTTAAAATCAAAATCCATCCCGTAATCAAGTGCGTTCCATTTGTCTGACCACCATATTTTCTGCTCGTATACTGTGTATTTTGTTGTTGGTGGATATACAGAAAGCATATCTTGATTCGAAAAAGTACACTTTGCTTTGTATAAAGTTCTTTCGTTTCTGAAACACATTTTTCGCTGCATCCTGCATGGAGGACAAAGTGTTGGAGAAGGAACATTCATTTTCGAGTAAAAATCTTAATCTTCTTTTTCGATCGAAAATTGTGCTTCACATTTTTTACAATTTTTTATTTTCTGGTCCATGTGAAGCTAGATACTCAAATAATTTCTTATAAACTTCTTCGTGTGGAACGAAAGTTTTGTCTTTGTCTTCTATGTGTTGTTTCAGGTCTTCTATACTTATGAATTTCACTTCTGAAACTTCGAGTAGATCAAGTTTTAATTCATGAAGCTCTATGTCTTTTTTTATCAAATAAACATCTTTGAATTCATTGTTTATAAATGTGCCTTTATTTGTAATACTAGAGTCTTTTGCTTTGAAAATAAATTTTAATGCTTTTTCTTCAATATCGAGACCAAGTTCTTCTTTTATTTCGCGTAATGCTGAAGTCTTTGAATCTTCTCCGGATGAAATATGCCCTGAACAAGATACTTCCCAAAGGTTTGGAAATGATTCTTTTTGTTTTGAACGTTTTTGTAAAAGTAGTTCTCTACGGTTATTCAATATCCAAATATCCACAGCATAATGCCAATCTCCATCTCTGTGTACTTCCGAGCGAAGTTTTATTTTGTTTAATTGTTTTCCGTTTTTGTCGTAAAGATCGAAGTATTCCATTTGGTTTTTGTAGATTAAGCGGTTTCAGTGTAGTCTTAAAAAAACTGTTTGTTAATCGAATTAATGTATTACCTCTACATTCTCAGATGCGCTGACGACACTTTGTACACCGGAATCACGGTCGATTTGGAGCGCAGAATAAATGAACATAATACTTCAAAACTTGGTGCTAAATACACAAGTGCACGCAGACCTGTGGAACTTGTTTACTCAAAAAAGTTTCGTAATAGATCTACTGCATCGAAAGCTGAGGGTAAGGTTAAAGGGCTGAGCAGAGAGGAGAAGCTCACCTTAATAAGTCGCGACAAAAAGATGGTAAAATAAATTTTCTTGTTTTTTTCAACTCGTCCTCCTGTACTGCAATGCCTCGAGTACATGTGATGTTTCGATTTTTTCTTTGAGGTCCATGTCGGCGATTGTGCGGGAAATTTTTATTACTTTTAGGTAACCGCGATTTGATAGATTTAGTTTTTCTGCGGCGCGATTTAGTATGTCTTTTGCGTCTTGTGTTAGGTCGCAATATTTTTTGATATCATCTATGTCCATGTCGCCGTTTCGTGAAATTGCCGATTTTAAAAATCTTTCTTTTTGCATTTTTTCGGCGTTTTCCATGAAGGATGGATGTGATGATTTTTGCGAAATTTTTTGTGTAATTTCTTTTTCGAGAACTTCATTTATGTTTGATTTTTCTACTTCCACAAAAATGTCGAAACGATCTAGAAGTGGACCGGAAAGCCGTTTTTGATAGTTGTTTATTTGTGAGTCCGTGCAAATACATCTGATCTTTTTGTCTGACTTAAATCCGCATGGACAAGGATTCATCGTCGCGAGAAACATAAAATTTGATGGAAATTTTATTGCCAAATTTATTCGCGAAATATTGATAAATTTATCTTCTATAGGCTGGCGTAATGAATCTAAAACTGTTGGATTGAATTCTGCTATTTCGTCAAAAAATAAAATTCCGTTGTGTGCCAAAGATATTTCACCAGGACGTGGAATATTTCCTCCACCTATTATCGAAGATGTCGTTGCGGTGTGATGCACTTCACGAAATGGTCGAGTTTTTACAAGTGGAGAATCTGCATTTAATAATCCTGCGACCGAATAAATTTTTGTAGTTTCTAAAATTTCTTCTTTTGTCATCGATGGAAGTAAGTGTTTGAAAGCTCTGCAAAGAATTGTTTTTCCACAACCGGGAGATCCGTAAAGTAAAATGTTGTGCCTCCCGCAAGCGCCTATTGCAAGCGCTCTTTTAGCTTTCTCGAGTCCTATAATTTTATCGATAAAGGTAAAATCACAAATATTTTGATCCAAGTCTTCATTGTCATTTTTGTATGGCAAAATTATTTTTTTGCCTGTGGAAAATTCGATAATCTCTTTCAAATCTTCGATTGGGATTATGTCTATTCCCTCGATAAAACTTGCTTCCAATGCGTTCTCTGCTGGCAAAAATATTTTCTCAAAACCTTGTTCTTTTGCAAATTGAGTTATCAAAAGTGCACCTGCGATACGATTCACTTTTCCCGTTAAGGAAAGCTCTCCAACGATTATCGAGTGTTCAAATTTTTCTTTTGGTATTTGTTTGCTGTCGATGAGAATGCTCAGCGCTATGGGCAAATCGAAAAGTGCACCTTGTTTGCGAACTTGTGCCGGCGCGAGGTTTATAGTTTTCCTTGTTTGTGGGAATTGCATTCCAGAATTTTTTATTCCGAGACGTACTCTTTCTTTTGATTCCTGTACCGAAGTATCGCCAAGACCGACTATCGAAAATGACGGCATACCATTTGAAATGTCCGCTTCGACCTCTATTATTCGGCATAATAGACCCGTAAACGAACATGAATATATTTTTTCTGCCATAGTTTTTTTGTTAGAAAACTATCGCACTATGACAGGTCGACATTAAATAATCGTGAAATTTTCTTAAAATTTTTCTAAAATCACAGCCAGTCCTCTTGATGTTATTGATAGATGGCAGGAAAGCTACTGAAGAATTATTCTGAATTTTTGATTTTTTGTTTCTATGTAAATTACTCCTCCGTTTGCACCTGCGATAATGTTTAGAGGATATTCTTTCATCTCTGAAAATGTTCCAAGATTTTCAAATTTATCTTGTCTTAAATCATATATATTTGCACTGAAATTTTGGCTTATGAAAACTATCTTGTTTCCGTAAATCCAGTCAGTTTTTAGTGTGTTTTCTATTTTTGTTGGCGTCGGTGTGCTTATGGTTTTTTGGCTTAAGTCCATTGTCCACCAGTAATTTGAGTCTGAAGTTTGAAATTGGAAGAAACTTCCGTCAGGTGAAAATTTCCACTCAGTGATGAATGAAAAATCAAAGTCAGGAAGAGGCGTTTTGGTCTTAGTGGAAAGGTTTACTAAATATGCTTCTTGAGTTTGTATTGATGAGATTGTTGATTTTTGCCCTCTTGATATGCCGGAGGTAGTGCTTCGCACTATTATTACAGAATACTTTGATCCAAAAATTTTTGGATTTTTTATTTCTTCCGGAAAATATGTCAGTGCTATTTTTTCCGCATCTGATTTATCAAAAAGTTTGTAACTCTTTGTTTCGTCATCAAACATTATGTCGTATGAAAATTCTTTGTCTTTTTCGGGGATTGTGTCAGTTTTTTCAATGTATGGATTTACCTTGAATATTGCTGTGTAGTCACTCTTTGCCCATAATTTAAAATCTATCTCCATCAAATTTTGTTGAAAATTTTCTTTTGAAACTATCAACTGAGCTGTCCCTGTTTTTTGTTTAATTTCACATGGAGAGTCATTACAATAAAAAGTTTCGCCGCCGAAGATTTCGGCTTTAAATGGAGCTTCTCCATGGATCATTACTTTTCCGAAATCCAAGAAAATGAACCAAATATAATACAAAATCGGAAGGAATAGTATTATCAACAGAAATAAAATTTTTCTACGTCTTTTCTTGGCTTCCTCTTCCGGTGTTTTGTATTGCTCATCATCCATCAAAAATGTTTTTAAAATGTTTTATTCCGAGAAATCTTTTTTCTTTTGTTAATTTTACGGCAATGACGTCGATTCTCCAACTTTTAAAGCGTATTTCTCTTGCGATATTTAAAAATCTTATCGCAGCTTTAAGCGTCTTCATCTTTTTCTCGTATGTTACAGCTTCCTGCGGTTCTCCAAAAAGATCGGATGATCTGGTTTTTACTTCAACAAAAACTATTTCCTGCTTTATTATTTCAAAAGCCACGATGTCCAACTCCCCTTCCCTGAAATGAACATTCTTTTGCAAGATTTTGTAATTATTGGCAATAAGAAATTTTTCAGCTATTAGTTCGCCTATTTTTCCGAAAGAGATCTTGTCCATCAGTAAAGGTTTATTCCATTTTGACTAGTCATACACCATGGATATTAAATTTTTCTAAAATCTTTGTTGAAGAAGAAGATTTTTTCGTGTAATACTTGTGATCCGCATGTAATTGGCAATGCAAAGAATTCTATAATTCAAGGTTATGTCTGAACGAAGCGGTTTTGTTCCACCTCATAGTTTGGAGGCAGAAAAATCTACTATTGGTTCTATTTTAATAGATAAGGATGCTATCACTAAAATTTCCGATTTTGTGAAAAGTGAGGATTTTTATCATGATGCTCATAGGCTTATATATCAGGCAATGAACGATCTTTATGATAAAAGAATTCCTATCGATTTGGTTACTTTGACGAATATTTTGGAAGAGAAAAAAGAGCTTAAAATTATTGGTGGCGCTTCTTATTTGGCGCTTTTGGCAAACGAAGTTCCGACTGCAACACATATTTTTCAGTATGCGACAATCGTCAAACAAAAATCTATTTTAAGAAAACTTATTTTGGCCGGAGATAATATAAAAGGGCTTGGATACATGGAGGAACAAGATGTCGAAGAGCTTATCGAGAAAGCCGAACGTTCACTTTTTCAAGTTTCTCAGACGTACATGAGTGATCGTTTTGTGCATATTAAAGACGTTTTGAATAAAACTTATGAAAAAATTTCCGATTTGCACGATCCTGAAGCCAAAGAAAAATATCGCGGTATTCCTACCGGATTTAAATCTTTGGATAATCTTTTGTCAGGACTTCAGCCTTCAGATCTTGTTATTCTTGCGGCTAGACCATCTATGGGAAAGACTGCACTTGCCCTTAATATCGCCCAAAACGTGGCAAAGAGAGGTAAATGCGTCGGACTGATTTCTCTTGAAATGTCCAAGGAACAACTTGTTGAAAGAATGTTTTGCTCTCTTCTTGCAGTAGATTCATGGAAAATGCGAACTGGAAAACTTAGTGATGATGATTTTGGAAGAATCGGATCTATCATGGATGAGCTTAATTCCATGAAAATTTTCATAGATGATTCTATCGGAAATTCTATCGCGGAGCTCAAGGCTAAGGCAAGAAGGCTTAAAATGGAAAATGGATTGGATTTCCTTGTGATTGATTATTTGCAACTTATGAGTGCCGGTAATTCCAGCTATAGTTCTCAGACAAATCGTGTACAAGAAATTTCTGAAATTTCAAGATCTTTGAAGGCTTTGGCTCGTGATCTTTCTATTCCGATTTTGGCGCTTTCACAGCTTTCACGTGCTGTTGAGATGAGACCAAGCAAAATCCCTCAACTTAGTGATTTGCGTGAATCTGGAGCGATTGAGCAAGATGCGGATGTTGTTCTTATGATGTATCGTGAAGATTATTATGAGGAAGATACTGATAGAAAAGGTGTCACGGATTTGTTTATCAGAAAACATAGAAATGGGCCTATTGGTCACATAGAACTTGCATTCAAAAAGGAGCAGATGAAATTTTTAGATATGGATACGAAAAGAAAATTTGATGATTATGCAAAAATGGAATAAAGAAGCGCATCCTTGTGGCTTTGCGAATATCTGTAAAGACTGGTAATATTGGCGCAGATTTTTTAATTTATCCAAATATGGCAGTAGCGCAATCAAATGAATATAATGATAGGCTTAAAAAACTTTCTGACTTAAGAGATGACGGAAAAAATCCGTATGTTGGTAAATACGAAAGAACTCATATGTCTCAAGATGCCCTAGCTCTTGCGGAAAAAGATGGGACTAGAGATGTTGAAGAAATCCTTGAAAAACCTTCAGAAAAACTTATAAAACTTTGTGGAAGACTTATGACTTTCAGAGAACATGGAAAACTTGCTTTCGCGAATCTTCAGGACTTTAGCGGAAAAATCCAGATTTGCTTCATGCAAAATTTGATCGGAGAAAGATATTCATTTTTAAAGAAACTTGATATTGCCGATTTTGTCGGAGTTGAAGGTGAACTTTTCAAGACCAAACATGGCGAAACGACTCTTCTTGTACATGATTTTGTTTTGCTTTCTAAGGCTCTAAGACCGCTTCCGGAGAAATGGCACGGGCTTCAGGATCAAGAGCAAAAATACAGACAAAGATATTTGGATACTGTCATGGATAGGACTGTTCTTGATAGATTTGTATTCAGAAGTGGGCTTATTAAGGCGCTTCGTGAATTTTATTGGGAGAAAGGATTTACTGAAATAGAGACTCCGATTTTGGAAAATATTTCTTCGGGAGCTTCTGCAAGGCCTTTTGTCACCCATCATAATGCGCTTGATATAGACGTTTATTTGAGAATTGCGGCCGGTGAACTTTGGCAGAAAATGGCCATCGTCGGAGGTTTTGAGAAAACTTTTGAAGTTGCGAGATGTTTTAGAAATGAAGGAATGGATCCGAGTCATTTGCAGGAATTCACGATGGTTGAGCATTATGCGGCTTATTGGAATTTTGAGGACAACATGGCTTTCACGGAAAAAATGTTTGAGTATTTACTTCAAAAATCTTTGGGCACTTTGAAAGTAAATGTGAAAGATAGGGATGGACAAGACGTAGAAGTAGATTTCAAAGGACCTTGGCCAAGAAGGAAGTTTACAGAAATGATTGAACAAGACTCTGGCATCGATGTATTGAATTATGTTGATGATGCAAAAGGTCTTCTAAAGGCTATTAAAGCGAAAAAAATAGTTTTGGAAAAAGCTGAAACTTTAGGGTATGGAAATTTGGTTGATGCGCTTTATAAAAAGGTTTCCAGACCAAAACTTGTACAACCGACTTTCGTAACTCATCATCCCCTACTTACAAAACCTTTGGCTAGAAAGAATGATGAAAACCCAACTATTTGTGATACTTTCCAGCTTTTGGTAAATGGATGGGAAGTCGTGAATGCATATAGTGAACTTGTTGATCCGATTGATCAAAGAGCGAGATTCGAGGCTCAATCAAAAGCAAAAGCCGGCGGAGACGAAGAAGCGATGATGATGAATGAAGAATATTTGACTGCAATGGAACATGGAATGCCTTGTATGTCCGGCTGGGGAATGGGAATAGATCGACTTGTTACATTGCTTACAGGACAGGAAAATTTGAAGGATAGTGTTTTGTTTCCTTTAATGAGACCATCAAATGAATAAGATTGCAGTTTTAGATTTTGGTGGACAGTATTCGCATTTGATTGCGAATAGGATTCGTAGGCTTGGTGTTTATACTGAGATTTTGGATCCGGAAACGCCTTATGAAAAACTTTTGGATTATAAAGGACTTATCCTTTCCGGCGGGCCTTCAAGCGTGAATGATCCGAATAGCGCGAAGTGTGATAAAAGGATTTTTGATATCGGAGTTCCGGTACTTGGAATTTGTTTTGGACATCAGCTGATCGCTCATCTTCTTGGCGGATATGTTGAACATGGAAATGTGCGTGAATATGGTCATGCAAACGTGAAATTTTCAGAAAAGAAAGGCGTTTTTCTAGGCATTGAAGACTATGAAGATGTTTGGATGAGTCATTTTGATCAGGTTGTAAAATTGCCAGAAGGATTTATATCGGTTGCCTCTACTGAGGACTGCCCTGTCGCGGCTATGGCGAATTATGAAAAAAATATTTATTCTATGCAGTTTCATCCTGAGGTTACACACACACCTTGTGGAAATATTATTTTGGAAAATTTTGTGGCAATGACTGGAGCTACTCGTGATTGGAGTATTGATACATATGTTGATGAAATTATTACTGAAATAAAAGTGAAAGTTGGAGATAAAAAAGTCTTCCTTATGATCAGTGGTGGTGTTGATAGCACTGTCGCGTTTGCGCTCATCTGTAAGGCAATAGGAGCTGAGCGAGTATACGGGCTTTTTGTGGATACAGGATTCATGAGATTGAATGAAAAAGAGGAAGTTTCTGCTGCGCTAAAAGAACTTGGAGTAACAAATTTACATGTTTACGATGCTGGAAAGGAATATATCGATGCGCTAAAAGAAGTTTATGAGCCTGAAGCTAAACGCAAAATCATTGGTGATTTATTTTTGACTATTCAGGAGAAAGTTTCAAATGAACTTGGGCTAAATCCAGATGAATGGCTTCTCGGACAAGGGACTATTTATCCGGATACTATCGAAACCGGCGGTACAAAACATGCCGATAAAATCAAAACCCACCACAATAGAGTTGAGAAAATCCAAAAATTAATAGAGGCAGGAAAAGTTATAGAACCTATCTCTCAACTTTATAAAGACGAAGTGAGGATGGTTGGAGAAAAACTTGGAATCAAGAAAGAACTTGTATGGAGGCATCCTTTCCCAGGCCCTGGACTGGCTGTTCGTATACTTTGTGCGAAGGAAGCCGACTACTCAGAAGAACTAAAAAATGCTGAAGTGAAAATCAATGAATTTTTGGCTGACAAAGGCTTTAAAGGCCACATCCTTCCTATAAAGAGCGTTGGAGTTCAGGGAGATGAGAGGACTTATCGTCATCCACTTTTGCTTACAGGTAAGCCTTCGGATTGGGGCAGCCTATCCACTCTGGCTACCCAACTGACTAATCAATTCGCTGACATCAATCGCGTACTCTTGTGCTTGCAACCTAGCGAAATCACCTCTACGGCTATACATAAAAAATACCTCACTCCTGACAGAATTTTGACTACCCAACGCGCTGACAAGATCGTCATGGACTATATTACAGAAGCCAATATCTTGAATGATATATGGCAATTTCCAACTGTTCTTATTCCCCTGTCTTTGGATAGTCGACCTGAGGAATGCATAGTTCTTAGGCCGGTAAACAGCCAAGAGGCCATGACTGCAAACTTCTATAGAATGGATTTTGAAAAGCTGGCCGAGCTTACTTCAAGGCTTGCAAAAGTGGAAGGTGTTTATGGAATATTTTACGATATTACAAACAAACCACCTGCGACTATCGAGTGGGAGTAGAAACTTTCATACTAGTTTAATTTTCTCAGGCATTTTTATTTTCATGCCGAGGTATTTTTCTGTGAAGTCTTTGAATCGTGCCGGATCATCTGTTGTGAGGAATTCTCTTTTGCCATTCTTGGATAGTTTTTCCTCTATTTCCGGATGTCTTTCAAGGTAGCCTTTTAGGCTTTGTGCTGTCACTTCTCCAGATTCGATTATACGGATTTTTTTGCCCAATATTCTTTTGAAATTTTTTATCATTAATGGGTAGTGAGTACATCCGAGAATAAGTGTATCTACATTGCAGTTTTTTATATCTCGAAGATATTTTTTTAGAATAGAATGAGCTTCCGGTTTGTTTTGCCAGCCTTCTTCTATTAGAGGCACAAGAAGTGGACACGCCTTTCCCTGGACTTTGATGTCTTTATTCACTTTGTGAATTTCCGTTTCGTAGACTTTTGAGTTTATAGTAGCCTTTGTTCCGACTACTCCGATACGTTTGTTCTTTGTCATTTTTACAGCTTCTTCTGCAGCTGGAATAAGAACACCTAATATTTTTCTATCTTGTTCGTCCTTACCTTTCAAATATTTTTCCTGAACATATCGAAGAGATGTGCTTGAGGCCGTATTGCAAGCAAATATTATTAACGTCACTCCTTTGCTAAAGAGATACTCTACAGCTTGCTCTGAAAACATTTTTATATTTTCCGTGCTGTGATTTCCATATGGAGCTCTGCCGCTGTCACCCAAATACATGTAGTCGTACTCTGGTAAAAGCTTGAGTATTGGTTTTAGGACAGTAAGTCCGCCGTAGCCTGAATCAAATAGTGCTATCATTGTATGCTATTTATGTAACATTCTTCACAAAATATTTTTTCTTTTCTTTCTTGTTTGTAACTGCTGTTTATTTCTTTTTCGCACTTGTCACACTTCCTTGTGAAAATCTTCATTGGATTTCTTTGTGCAAATCTATTTTTATGCCTACATTCAGGGCAAAATCTAGGTATCGGTAAACCCATTTTTCTGTAAAAATTTAATTCCTGATTTATTATTTTGTAATTTTTTTCGCAGTTTTCGCAGGCCAAAACTTTTGATATAAAATCATCGTTTATTTCCGAGATCATGTCTGGAATATTTTTTATTTCTGTGGGCTTGTACTCTTTTGTATCTTTTGCTTTCCATGTAAATCCTTCTTTCTTTGCTTCTTCTTCTGTCATAGGAAAGAAGTCTATTGCGGCAGTTTCATTGTATGCGAAGGCGGAAAGGTTCTTCGGGAAAAAATCCCCCCATTCCCCTGTTTCACCCATGTGTTCTATTATTTTCGGAATAAGTATTTCATATTCCTCTTTTGTGTACTGCTTATTTAGAATGCAGTATTGTTTGTGATTTAAGCCTATGCATCCGAAACAGCTGTCACATTCGTTCATGCTTTCGCAATAACGTAAATTGCTGGAAAACCATGTGTATACGCAAAAAGCTATCTCTGTTGAGCCCCTTGTCGTTACAGAATCGTAAACCACATTACATCCAGGCCAGCCTGCTGAATAAACAGAGGCGCAATCTTTTGAATTTCCTAGGGAAATCGAATTTTCGCAATCTTCACTGTCAAAACTGTCATAACAATTTATACAATTTTTGCAATTGTAGATGTGATCGCCTGTTGAATTTTCGTAATTCACGCCATGAGTCGCCCTGTGGATTGCCGATTCTTTTGTCTCAACATATTTTTTACATCCTTCTTCCCATGCTTTGTAAGAGCCGTTTATATATTTTTTTAATTCTTCGTTAAATTCTTTTTCAGTGCATTTTTTGTTGTAAATATAATAGCTTTTATTGCTAAGATTTGAAGAAAATAAACAGTGATCGCAACCTCGAAGTTGGTAGGAGAAATAGCAATCATGGCAATTTGTGGATTCCCCCAATGCTATACAATTGTAGCTTTGTCTTACTTCGTTACATTCGTAGCAAAGAGTGCTGTCATGCATACACATTGAGTCGAAAACATCTTTGTTGTTTACCATCCAGTATGAAAAATAAATATCTTCACATTTATAAACAAGTGAATTGAGATAGCAGTTCCTAGATTCCCTAATATGGCTATTGTATGCGCAATTTTCGCAATTAAAAACAGACGTTCCTTCACGTGGAACAACTTTTTGAAGATCTGAGAACTGATCAAGAAAACCACGTGAAAAATCAAAATCACGACCATAGTCTAAAGCATTCCATTTGTCTCCCCACCAGTATTCATTTTTATATACTTTGAATTTACTGTCAGGATGGTATGCACTTAATATTTCTTCACCTGTGGCATCACATTTTCTTTTGTATAATTTCCACTCGTTTCTAAATGACATTAGAAGTTTGATTCTTTCCTCCGGTGTTAATTTTGATTCCGGTACTTTTAATTTTTTACAGATTTTTTCTTCTTTTTCCATTGTTCAAATCTTAGTGTTTGATCGGTTCAAATTTTACCAAAAATTGCTTTGCAGAGCCAGTTATAATATTATCGTAGTAATGTTTGAAGATAAGAATAAAAAATTTGCAGTATCGTTTGCCTTAACAGGCCTTGTTTTAGGGCTTCTTCTTACTTGGCAATTTAAAACTGAAGTTCCAAAAGGAGATACT
The DNA here is from genome assembly GCA_943359415.1 of Candidatus Peribacteria bacterium. GTDB lineage: Bacteria > Patescibacteriota > Gracilibacteria > UBA1369 > LOWO2-01-FULL-3 > UM-FILTER-38-24. The sequence continues at coordinate 8,844 of CALRHQ010000001.1, read as the reverse complement.
TTTCCTGTTGATGAAATTGATGCAAGAAAAGATTTGTTGAAAAGTTTTTTGGATGAACAGTCTTATTTGCAAAGCAGAATCGTGTTTTTGCGTAATGAAATAGAAAAAGCTCAGAGCCTTATAGAATCAAGAACCAAGGATGTAAACATAGAAACTCTTGATAAAGCAAAGAGAAAGATCGGACTTAGTGTTGTAGAAGGAGAAGGTATAGAAATTGTTATAGATGATAGTCCTACAGCTTCCAGAGAAGGGGCAAATATTTCTGACGCCTTACTTGTACAGGCTTCGGATATTAGAGATCTAGTTAATATGCTGAATGCTGCAAAAGCAGACGCTATCTCAATAAATAATCAACGCATTATAGCTCAATCCCCTATTTCTTCGATTGGAACGAGCATATTGATCAATAACAGCTATATTTCTCCACCTTTCACTATAAATGCCGTTGGAGATAGCGGAAGTATCATGCAAAGAATATTGAACGAAGCTTTGCTTCCTTCAATATATAAAAGATCCAAGAAAGGAGAGATTCGTTTTAAGGCTGACCCAAAGGCTTTTTTATCTATCCCTATCTACAATGGAGATTTCAAAGCCAATAATCTAAATATTGTAAAATAAATGATAAATAAAAGAAAAATTTACATATTGGTTATCTCAATTATACTTGGTAGTTTTATCATAATAGAAAGTCGATCTTTTGATGCAGTAAATGACATAATTTTGAGAGATTCCAAAAGCGATGTTTTCAAAGAAATTAAAGTTTTAAAAGAAGAGAATCAAAATCTTAGAGATGAAACCGAGGAATTGGAAAACTCTTTATCAAGCCTTTCAAATCAAGATTCAGCTGTCAAAGCCATACAGGATGAAATAGAAAAATATAATAAACTTTCAGGTGATTATATTGTTTACGGTCCAGGCATTTCTATTTCTATAAATGGGAAAATCACTTCTCCATGGATGGTTGACCTGATAAATGAACTTTTTCATGCAGGTTCACAGGCTGTGAACATAAATGGCATACGTATAACGAATGAATCTTCAGGATTCGACACTCTGCCAAAAGGACAAATCTACCTTAATGGGACTATTTTAAGCCCCCCTTATGTTTTTAATGCTATAGGTGAAGCGATAACACTACAAAATGCTTTGAGTGCTTCTGGAGGCATTTTTGACAGAATAAGAGCCTCTTTCGGAGGAATATCCATTTCTATTGATCAAAAGGATGTGCTAGAGATGAAATAATCCTATTCGTAATACAAAATAAGCCAAAGTGGTTGTAGTGCTAACGTGAAAAGGAGAATTATTAAAAGGATTCGTTTATTAAATTTTTCTATTTTTACCTTTGTAAACACTTCTTTAATCTCTTTTTCCTTGATTGCAACTTTTTCCTTCAAGTCTTCTTTCTCTTTTTCACTTTGATACTTATCCCTATGAAATTCAAGCATCGGCATACTGCTTCTGAGCTGAGCTTCAAGCTGCCCGACTCTATAATTCGCTATTTCCAGCCTTTCTTGTTTTATATTGAGCTCTTCTTTGACGTCGAAATATAATTTTTTGTATATCTCTTTTTCTTCTCTTGGCAAATTTTCTTTATCCTTAGCCTCAATCACCTCAACCCTGTCTACACTGTCTATAGACGTGTCCACAGTCTTGTCTATAGACACACCACGTGTAGACATGTCGACATTGTCCACTATACCTGTAGACACATGACCACTCTTAAACTTACGAACCTCCTCTCTACTAAGCCAAATATGCCCGTTCTCAGCTCGACTAGACAACTTTTGAGATTTTATATACCTGTCTAGTGTTCTTATTGACACTTTCAATAAGCGGCTTGCGGCTTTTCTATCTAAACTATATGTAGACAACGTATTGACTAGCTGCATGTCTATTATTATTTTAATGTCTATAGACAAGACGTAGACATCTTTCGGCATGATTTTATTCTATTTGTCTACATGTGTCTAGTTGATTGTCCACCTAATGAGACTTATAATCGAATTACCCCCATTCCTATTCTTATATATATGAGTCCTTTAAAGACTTTAGTCTCAACATCCGTGTTTGTCTGCATTATAATGTCTTTAAATATTAGCGTATTAGCTGAAAATTTTGACGAAGCCTATGTACATGAACTCTTTACTTCAGTAGACACTTCTAAGCTTGAATTTGATGGTATTTATCCTGGTGGACAATTTGGTGCTGACACAAAAAGTGGGGATTTTAATAATGATGGCATCCAAGATGTCGCGATTGCCTCTCCATTCGCATCTATAGATGAAAAAAAATGGAATGGACAGGTTCTTGTGTATTTCGGGAATAAAAACTTTTCTGCAGAAAAACCAAATCCGTTTAATTTTACTGCTGATATTATAGTTACCGGACGAAATTCAGGAGATCAGTTAGGTACTTCCCTAACGACAGGGGATTTTAATGGAGATGGGACTGATGATTTAGCCATAGGTGCATACAATGCTTCGGCTTTTTATGCTTACGAAAAAGATAAGCATCCAGGACAGATATATATAGTACATGGAAAAAACATTTGGAATGAAAAAAATATTGATCTAGCTTATAAATCCACCGATTTCTCTATATATGGTTTCGATGACAACGATGCCTTTGGTATGTTTATGGAAAGTGCAGACATCAACTCAGACAAAATTGATGATCTAATCGTTTCCGCACCTTTTTCTTTGTCCACTACCGGAGATGAAAGCGGTAAGGTGTATGTATTTTATGGAAAATCATCCGGAATCTATTTTTATCCTCCTCTGGCTTCAAATGCTGATATTATTTTTCGTGGACAGTCAAAAGGCGAGAGATTTGGAGCTTCTCTTGCGACAGGGGATATAAATGGTGATAAAAAAATTGATTTACTTATTGGAGCTTATTATTCAGGTACTCAAAACATGGATAAAACTGGACGTGTATATATTTATGAAAATAAGAAATTTGAAAAAATTGTAAATAAGCCTACGAATGTGGTTAACGGTATTTTTGACAATGAATGGTTTGGATTTTCCATAGCTACAGGAAATATAAATAATGATGAGAAAGCTGATTTTGCGATCTCAGCGTTTCCATACGAAGGACCCAGAAATAAAAGTCGTGTATCTATTTATTATGGTAAAGAAGATTTTTCAAAGAAAAATATTAGATCTGTTGTACCTGACTTTGTGATAGAAAATCCTTTAAATGAGCTTTTGCTTGGTGCTAAAGTTTTGATTGAAGATATTGATGGCGATGCAAAAAGTGAAGTTATTATTGGTGCTCCAGGTATAGGAAATCCTATAAGCCTTAAAGAGGGGAATGTTTATATCGTTAAAATTGATGAGGCTAAATCTCGCTACAGTATAAGAAAAAATGAGTTTTCCGCTGTTATCCATGGTGAAAATTCTGATGATTGGTTTGGGTTTAGCTTTGATATATTGGACTTCAATGGAGACTTGAACAAAGATTTACTTGTTGGGTCCAGATATTCAGATTTAACGAATAGAATAAATGGAGGTAAAGCTTTTGTATTCCTTGGCAACGGAGAATCTTTTGGAATAAAAAAACCGATTTCCGATTTGGATAATGAAAGAGTAGTCTCAAGAGGGGAGGTTATAAAAATGGTCGTCGACAGATTTGATTTAAGAAATAAAGAATCAGACAGTATCCAAAAATGTTTGAATTATAAAGAATTTTGTCTTTTTAATTTTATGGCCATGTCTTCTTTTGACGGCATAACTCTTGAGCCTGACCTTCTTCTTTATCCTGATGTTGAAAAAGATAATCAATACTATGAAGAAATAAACATTGCTACAATGCTTGGAGTTATAAATGGCTATTTAAATGACAAAAATAGCCCTTTTAAGCCCGATGAAACGATTTCCAGAATAGATGCCCTGAAAGTTATTCTTACAGCGACAGAGCTTGTAGGGCCTAAATATAAATTTGAATTGGCGAAAGATCTTGGCGGAAATGATAAATTGGCTAATCAACCTTCATCTTTTGTTGATATTAACGCAAAAATAAGCTATATGTGGTGGTATCCACGTTATGTAAATTTTGCTGTGGACAATGGTATCGTCGATCAATATGAATATTTCAGGCCTGATGAATCGATAACTATGAAGGAACTCGACGATATGATTGTAAGAACATTTTCTCTCATAAATAAGTAAGATGAAGAAATTAACTCATGAGGAGATCCTCCAAATCAAACCTTCTGTCGAAGACGTAAAAGATGCTAAAAGAAACCCTTTTGTGGCAGTACTTGATAATGTTAGAAGTCTTTATAATGTTGGTGCTATTTTCAGAACCTCTGATGCTGTAATGATTGAAAAGCTTTATCTTTGTGGCATTACAGGACAACCTCCAAGAAAAGAAATTTCAAAAACAGCACTTGGTGCCGATGAAATTGTTCCGTGGGAATACTGCGACTCCGCTATAGATACAATAAAAAAATTAAAAAAAGATGGCTATACAATATGCGCCACAGAGCTTGCACATGGGAGTATTTCGTATGATAAGGCCGATTTTAAATTTCCGCTTTGTCTTGTATTTGGACATGAAGTTGAGGGAATATCGGATGAAGTTATGGAGATTGTGGATATGGCCATAAAAGTCCCAATGCTTGGACGCGCAAATTCTTTGAATGTTGAAACATGTTATGGAATAGTTGTTTATGAAGTCCTAAAAAAATTGAATGAAAAGATTTAGCTTTTTTATTTGGAGCCTTATCGTAGTGATTATTTTGTCACTGTTTTTAGGGATAATTTATTTTGTTGGAATTCCGAGATTTGGTAGCGATCATGAGTATAATAAAGGTGATAATGCTGTTTGGGCGGGCCATGAATGGATAGGAGAGAGGAAGACCATACCTCAGATCAAGCAATTTGTTGAAACTCTACAAAGTCATCAGATTACAAATGTTTTTTTGCACGTTGGGCCGTTATTAAAAGATGGAAAAATTGAACAAAAATCATATATTTATTCTTCTTATTTTTTGAGGCAGGCGAAGAGAATAAACAAGGATATCAAGTATCAGGCATGGCTTGGACAAATTCGCGGTAAATTGGATTTAGATGATGAAAATATTAGAAAAAATGTGGCTAATCAATGTAAGATTCTTGGCCAGTTTATCGGCTTTGACGGTATTCACTTTGATATAGAACCTGTGTCTGATGATGATTTGGCTTTTGTAAATCTTCTTAAAGAATGTAAAGAAAACATGACTGCTGAAAAAGTTTTGTCTGTTGCGTTGCCGGATATTATCCCACAATCTTTTTTGTGGTTTACAGAGAAAGTTTTGAAATTTGAGAATGTAAATTCCGAGATCAATTATAAAAATGTTGCTAAATATGCAGACGAGATTGTTGTAATGCTTTATGATACTAAACTTCATTCCAGTTGGTTTTATAAAAAATTTATAGTTGAGCAAGTCACAAGAATTACTTCTTTATTTGAAAATAAAAAAATCTATTTTGGAATTCCAGCTTATGAAAAAGGCGGTGATAATTTTGATCCAAAAATTGAAAATATAAAAAATGGAATACTTGGTGTTATTATGGGGCTTGATAATTTGAGAAGTAATCTTGATACTTTTTCCGGCATATCTATCTATCCTTATTGGGAAATTTCAGAGGATGAATGGAAAACTTTCGACGAATTATGGCTTAATAAAAAATAAATATGTCCCTAAAACTTGATTTCACAAATGAAACAAATGAAAAAGTGAATAGTTCCATTTTTAAGCCTATATTTGAACGATTACTTAAAACACTTTCTGAAAGAATCTCAGAAATTCTGAATGAAAGAAATGGCAAAATTTCTTTGATAATAGTAGATGATGAAAAAATTCATAAAATAAACAAAGAATATCGTGGCTTTGATAAGCCAACGGATGTCATATCTTTTGAATACATGAAAGATGCTTCTGCAATTCATGGCGGAAATAATATTGTAGTAGGTGATATATTTATTTCTTTGGATACCGCAAAAAAACAAGCTAAAGACCATGATCATCCTCTTCAAAAAGAACTTGGAATTTTGTTTGGACACGGACTACTTCACGTCCTTGGGTTTGATCATAATGATGATGAAGAAGAGGAAGAGATGGAAAAATGGGCCAAGAAAATTCTTGGATAAAACTTTTCTGTAGGCTTCGCTTGCTACGCGCTCGCGCCGTGCGCTCGCCTAAAGTAGTGCGTCTAAATCCACACTTTGCCATTCATTAGATAGTTCTGATTTTCTTTTTAAACTCATAACTATTCTTGGAGAAGGATTTTCTTCTAAATATTTTTTCGAACCTATACCCTGAAGACGAGAAGTCTCCTTTCTTCTCGTAAGTTCAAAATCCATTTTGTGCATGTTGAACTTTATTTTTCGCTCAGTTCCGACTTCAAGCTCCTGCATGCCAATATCCATATACAATGGATGTGTTTCGTCTTCCGTAATTTCACCTCCAGCTGAAGTTATCCTTTGTACGATTGCTTCAAATGCATCGTCTCTACCTGCCGACCTTGTTTCATCTATTTCCTTCATTTCCGGTTTTTTGCCTCCGACTCCCATAATCTTAAAGTTATATGCTATAATGTGAGTATGACTTATAAAGGGAAAAAAATAAACAAAATTTATTCTTCAGCTGAAGGATATGATTTATGGGCAAATTATTACGAAAATAAAAAAACTTTGTCTTTTTTGGATAGTTTAGAGGGAACTGCTTTGAATATGATTCTGAAATGTGTTGAAGGTAAAAAAGTTTTGGATTTGGGATGTGGTACTGGTAGGGGAATCAAACATTTATATGATTTTAAAGCGGCTGAAGTTTGTGGAGTAGATGTCTCTGAAAAGATGCTTGCGATTGCAAAGAAGAAATTTAAAAAAACTGAATTTGTGCTTGCTGACAGTGAAAAACTGCCTTTTAAAGATGAATCTTTTGATGCTGTTACGGCTCTTTTTCTTATAGTTCATCTTGGAGATCTTAGGAAGACTTTTGACGAAGCGTACAGAGTTCTAAAGAAAGGCGGAATTTTTATTTTGAGTAATATCAACCAACGAAAACCTCCAAAATTGAAAATTTATAATGATGAAGTTATCATAGAATCTTTTTATCACATGCCTAAACATGTGATTGCAGCGCTTGAAGATTCTTTTTTCGAAATAGAGAGCGATGAACTTGTATATGAAGAGGGGATATGGATAAACCAAATCATAAAAGCTGTCAAAAGAGCTTGATTGACAATATATCTATATTCAAATAGCATTGTTGTGCCTTATTTTTTTATAAACGTTTTATGAATAAATTTATTCGCAATTTAGTTGCCGTTGGTGCGATTTTGACCGTTTTTTCAGGATGTAGTTTTTCGGCACCTAATCCGGAAAAAGATGGAGATAAAATAGTTAAAGAAGGTCTTAAGAATTTTTATGATGTAAATATTTCTTCAGGAGATGGAACTCTTACAGGAAAGATTGTAGATAAAGCTGCAAAAGATTTGAGTGTTGATCTTGCTTTTTCAGGTTCAGGTGACATGAGAGATCCTGAAAATCTTCTTTTGAATTTCAAATTTGACGGTACTGGAATGATGGATGGACAAGGTGAAAATATTTCTGCGGAAGTAAAAGTTGATAAATCCGATTTGTACTTTATTGTTTCCAAGCTTAGCAGCTTTGGAGGACTTGTACCTGCAGATATGGTTAAACCTATGCTTGGACAATGGTGGAAAACTCAAGTTCCACAAGATATGATTGATTCTTTACAGGATTCCGCTCTTGTTGGAGATGATTCCAAGCTTACTTCTGAAGAAAAAAAGATGAAAAATTTACTCAAAGATACTCAATTCTTTAGTGGTGCGAAATATATCGGTGAAGAAAATGGAGATTATCATTATGAAACAGTTTTGGATAAAGAAGCTATAAAAACTTTCGTAAAGGAATCAGGAGAAATATATGAAGAACCTGTTTCTGAAGCAGATTTGAAAACTCTTGATGATAACCTTAAGGGTGTTCAGTTAAAGGCTGACTTTTGGGTTGGAGTAGCTGATAAAACTGTTCATAAATTCAAATTTGATTTTGAAGCTACAGATCCTGTGGCAGGTGCAAAAGTTGATGGCGTATTAACAATATCAATAGGTGATATAAATAAACCTGTAATTGTTGAACCTCCTAAGGATGCCAAAGAATTTGATCCTGTTTCTTTATTTGGTGGAGGTCTTAAAGGGTAATCTAAAGATTAATGCCTTATGCACCTAAAATAAGTTTAAAGCCAAAAAAAGACATGCCTGTTGCCTCAGGTCATCCGTGGATATTTTCGAATGGAATATCTAAGTGTGAAGCAAAGAACATTGGCGAAATCGTAGAGGTCTTTTCTGATGGCGGTGAATATGTCGGAACCGGATATTTCAATCCACAAGGCTCTATCAGCGTAAGAATTTTGTCTAGAAATAGAGGAGAAGTTTTCGATAGTGAGTTTTTTGAAAAACGATTTAAGGAGCTTGATGATTCTAAGAAAAAGATTATTCCGGAAAACACTAATGCTTATAGACTTTGTTATGCTGACGCGGATTCTCTTCCCGGGCTTATTGTAGACCGATATGCTGATGTATTTGTTTTTCAAATCCATACTGCCGGAATGGATAATTTTAGAAAAGAAATCGTTTCAGCTCTGAAAAATGCTTTTAAACCTTCTGCGATCGTTGAGAGATCTGATGTCGAAATACGTAAGCAGGAAGGGCTAAAAGTACTTGAACCTGTTGTTCATTTCGGAAATGTTGATGATGAAGTTGTATTCGAAGAAAATGGAATAAAATTTTATGTAGATGTTTTGGGTGGGCAAAAAACCGGATTTTTTCTTGA